>JAUVPN010000002.1 GCA_030598645.1 Hyphomicrobium sp.
CCGCCGATTATTTCATGGTGACGCCGCTGTCGGAGATGGTCTGGCACCTGGCTGTCTATGCGTTCATCACGACCTGGATCGTCGTCGTCGTGACCTCTTTTCTGGGCTGCCTCTTCATCCGGTATACGGCCGCTTCACCGGGGCTGTACCCATCGCGTGGGCTTAGGGGCGCTCTCCTAATGTACAGGATGAACGAAATGAACCGCATCCAGGGGCTGTGGACCTGGACCATCACGGGGCAGTACCTGCGAGCGCTCGCTGGCGTGCGCTTTCCGAGGTTGGGAGCCTCAGAATGCGATGTCATGTTCAATCTCGTACCGGAGCTCGCTAGCGCGGACTCCCAGGTGTTCTGGTCCAATGGCTGTTTCACGAATATGCTCGACTATGGTGCCGAGCACCTCAAGCTGCGCCATCTCGACATGCCCCGGAATTTCTTCAGCGGGAATAACTGCGTGGCGGAGTACGGGAATTTCCCGTCCAACTTTCTCCTCGGAGTCTCCACGCCAGGCAATGACATACTGTTCCGACGACAGATGCGCTCGCGGTTGGGCGAGCCAATCACAGTTGCGGGAAACCCGCCCCTGAAATTTGCAAGCCCGTCATTTGAGGCGGAGAATGAAACCCACAGATTGCCAAGCTTCCCACTCTTTCTGACACGGGTTTTCCTCAACGACCTCTTCAGCATTGGCATACTGCGCATCGCCGAGATACTCATCTTCGCGATATTGTACAGTTGTTTGCTGCGGTTGGGTGGCTATCCCGTTGCCGGCGCGTTCATTGCTCTAGTGCTTACCGAGCTCAACCTGGTCCTGCTCTGCGTTGTGATCAAAAAGTCTCTTGTCGGCAGCGAATGGGGAGCCGATCACTCGACGCCCTTCTGGTCCTGGCGACACTTCTCGTACTTCTTCGCGCAGGACTGTTTCTTCATCTGGTGCAGGGGCTCTCTGGGGCTTTGCGCGGGGACTATCCTCTCGAATCCTATTCTTAGGTGGATGGGATGTCAGATCGGCAACCGGACCATCGTCACCCAGCCGATGCAGTGCTCCGACTGGAACGCGGTAAGCTTTGGCAGTGATTGTGTTATGGACGGTTTTCTGCAGTTTCACACCTTTGAGAGCATGACGCTGAAGGTGAAGCGAACCCACATCCAGGACGGCTGCGCCGTCGCCTTCGGTGCCACGGTGATGGGCGGAGCCGTCATTGAGCGGGACACAACGTTGTTGCCGTTGTCTCTGGTCCTCAAGGAGATAAACATGCTCACGGACACCTACGAGGGGAGCCCTGCGGAGCCTATAAGCAATTCGACATTTCTTGCGCCCATCGCCCCGCGACGTCTAGCCGACGGATATTCTGAGCTGCCTGCAGAGGCTCCCGCCGAAGAAGAGAATCGGACTACTAGCCTCACGGTCTCAGATGACGCGAAACGATAGCGACTGGGTCAAGGACCTATTCACTGCCGCCGCGCGCGATTGGACGCCGGCAGCCGCGCCTCATACAACTTACCTGCTGTATGCACCGCTTTCGCGCGACCCCGAGGCATCTAGGCGCTGCGCGTCAGTGCTTTCGGACGCGGAGCTCGAGAGGGCCGACCGCTTTGCAACAGAAGATGGCAAGGCTCAATTTGCCCAGCGACGAGCGTTTCGTCGCTACTGCGGCGCCTTAGCACTCGGATCGCCGCGGGCGTTATCGCGGATCGATTTCGAGGAGACAGAAAAAGGGCGCCCCTACCTACCTCATTTGCCAAATTTTTGTTTTAGTTTTTCTGCCTGCCGGTTTGGTTTTCTTGGGGCGTGGTCGTCGATACATGGGATCGGTGTCGACCTCGAAGATCAAACGAGGAACTTGGAGGCGGCAGAACTCGCACATAGGTTCTTTTCGGAGGCCGAGGCGAAGGTTGTTGAAGGATTAGGCGGCGTGGCGCGCCTGCGAACTTTCTTTCATCTTTGGAGCCTCAAGGAAGCGGCCCTGAAGTCCATAGGAGAGGGATTGCCCTTCGGCCTTGACGCGTTCGAATTCGAGTTGTCGCCAAAGCTGCGCGTCATTCAGGCGCCCCGAGAGCACGGTGGACCGAAGCCATTTAATGCGCACTTGATTGAGGGAACTGAAAGCTGCGCTGCTCTTGTTATCCGAAGTATAGCCTGACTTAGGGCTTATCATAATCTCCTCCTTATTGTTCGCGACTGTGCCGCCAAAATTCGAAAGCGGTAACCTGCAAACGACACTTGGCGGACAGGCTACGCCGCCAAAGTATCTTTGCTGCTGTGGATCAAACAGACAGCCTTGACGCACGATACAGAGCTCGCCGCCATTCCAAATAAGGCTTCTGCAAAAGGCAGGAAAACAGGGTCACCTTTTCTCGCGAATCGCGCAGTCGAGCACCGGACGGTCCTTCTTGTGTCAGCCCGCGGGGGCGTTGGCGGCCGGGCGTGCACAGATGCCGTTGAAAAGTCACAAAGATCGTGTGTGGGCGGTTGCGTATTTGTACGACTCGGCAGCCTATTTCTCCGAAAATGGATGGCCGGCATCTGCCGGCAGAGGGATACCATGACGCTGCTCTTTAAAATTGTTCGTGGCGCCCACGCCAATGGGACGCATCACAAACTTGCCCTCGACGCTCTGACGTATCTTGACGTGCCCGATGCGGAGCAATGGCGCAGGGCTTTTCTAAAGGACGCGGAGCTTTATTTGGAAGGCTCCAAGGCGCCGGACAAAGAATTCAAAGACTTCCGCAACCACGTCCTGCACGTAGGCGACAACTATTGGGGCGGTGCTCCGGACAAAGCCGTCGCCTGGTATGAGAAGACCGTTCGAGCTCTTAAAGAAGAGCAATGGTCCGAAGCCGTCTACGCGGCCGGAGTTCTCAGCCACTACTACACGGATCCGATCCACCCCTTCCATACGGCTCAATCGGAAGCAGAAACCAACGTACACCGTGCGGTCGAGTGGAGCATATCCAAATCCTACGACGCGCTTTACGAGCTCGGGTGCAAGAACGGCGAGGGCTTGGAGATTACGCTGACTAATGGCGAGGATTGGTTGGCCGATTTCGTTTGTCGCGGTGCCGAAATCTCAAACACGTACTACGAACAATTGATTTCGAACTACGACTTCAAGAGCGGCGTCGTCGATCCGCCAGCCGGCCTCAACGACATCGGCCGGGCGCAGGTCGCCAAGTTGATCGTTTACGCTGCCAAGAGCTTCGCAAAAGTGCTCGGCCGGGCCTTTGATGAAGCGAGAGCCCAACCTCCCGACGTTGCGATCACCGCGCAGACTGTACTTGCCTCGCTCAAGATTCCGCTGAAATGGGTGACGCGCAAGATGACGGATGCGGAAGACCGTAAACTTGTCGAGCGCATGTACGATGAACTTTCCGAAACGGGTCGCGTGGAGAAAAACCTACCGGCAGATGACCGCATGGTGCGCGATCTTCACGCGAAGGAAGTTCTTTCGGTCAAAAAAGAGACGCGCGTTCGCGAGCGGTCTCACCGTATGCTCTCAGTGCGTCAGCCCAAGAAACTGATCCGCGACGATGTCTTGGCCATCACACCAGCAGCGTCTGCCGGACCGAGCACACCGATTTCGCCCGCCGCCCTCGATAAGCCAGTTGCGCAATCGGATGCGGGTACGCGCAACCGGCGCGCGAGGCTCTTGGCTGGCGATGATGTCGTCGATGCACCGTCCATCGGCCCCAAGACGGCGGCGCGCTTGGAAAAAGTCAACGTTCGAAGCATTGCGGACTTTTTGGCTGCCGAACCGGAGGCGCTCGCCGAAGAGCTTGACGTACGCCATATCACCGCGCGGGCAATAAGGGATTGGCAGCTACAGACGCGACTTGTGATGGACGTGCCTGGGCTGACAGGAACCGACGCGCAATTGCTGGTAGGAGCAGGCTTTTCAGACCGTCAAAAAGTTGCTCACGCCTTGCCCGCCGCGCTTGTTTCGGCAACTCAGGAGTTCTGCGAGACAAGCGATGGTGAACGTATTCTGAGGTCAGGAAAGCCGCCCGACCACCACCGCATCACGAACTGGATTGCGCTCGCAAATGCGGTTCAGGACAGCGCAGCTGCCTGACGCAGGGCGGAGCCGAACTCCTGAATGCAGCTATGTAAATATTGAGCTCTATTGCTTGTTCGGCATCCGCTTTGCTCTGGAATGCGGATAATCTTAAAGGCTGCCTAAAATTCCGCTAAGTGCCAGAAGCGGACCTGCGACGCCGTTCACAGGGCGCTAAAGGAGAAAATAAATGGCAAGGCCAGAAATCGCCGTAGCAAACAGGATATTCAACGCGATCATTCCATTGTGAACGTTTATCACTTGCTCTTTCATGTTCTCAAAACGCCAGGTCATGATCAAAGAATCTCCTGCGAATGTTGACTAAGCAAACAGTCGTTTCACTAGATCGCCACGTGTGTCCGGAGGGATAGGGCAATCCGCTAGGGTCTGCGGAGAGAAGCGGGCGTGAAAGACGCTGAAGCAGGCAAGCGATCAACTATACTTTAGTCCGATCCGTTAGTTTGTTGTGCTCTATGTGCGCGATCAGAGCCAATGCGACAGGAGCCTAACCATTGCCAACATTTTGATTTTCGGCCCCTCTAATGCGAACGCAGTCTGCACATGAGTATTTCAGTCGGAATTTGGCCGCTGTGGATAAATACGCATCGGAGCGTTGAAGCCGATGTTCATCAAGAAGAGTTTGCTGGCGTCAGCTTTGATAACCATCTCAGCGTTCGGAATCTCAGCCGCCGCGCAGGAAGGAAAGGCCAAGCATCAAGTTCTCTTCATCAACGTTAACATTTTCGACGGCAAGATCTATAAGCACGCGTTCTGACGAGATAGGTCTATTTGAGATTGATGTGTGCGATACCTCTAATGTCTGCTTCAGACCCAATGCGCACATCCGAAAGCTTGTCACGGCCTCGAAACATCCGCTAGACCTTGCGACAAGGAAAGTAACGAAGGTGTGCACCATTCATTAGAAGTGCCGATGGTGCAGGTCGACCGCAAATACGGGAATTGAAGAAGAGAAACATCAATGCTTGGAATTCAGAAAGTCGATCACGTGGGGTTGCGTATCAGCGACAAACATCGTTCGACAAAATTCTACGAAAGTCTCGGCTTCGAACTGGTCATTGATAGCGGCTTTGATGACGGACATCCGGTCGTCATGCGCCATGCAAGTGGTCTTGTCTTCAATCTGCTTGGCCCAGCAACGAAGGGGCAGGGGGAGAACATTCTCATGGATGTAGACGATAAGTACCCTGGCTACACACACGTTGCGATCAAGATCGATTCCATCGAGGATGCTGAGAAGTTTTTTGCTGACCAATGCATCCAGATAACGGGGCGCCGCGAATTCCGCGGCGTCAAAGCCTTGTTCATTCGAGACCCTGATCGCAACGTGCTTGAGATCATCGGCCCTGGTCCAGACGTTGCCGATCTAATTTCAGATCACAATCACGGCTTGTGACGTCGCAACTTGTTATCCATCTCGTCACTCACTCATTGTCGCTTCGTTCGTTCAAGCCGTAGCGCTTCAGCCGCCACAAAAGCTGGTCCATCCGGTCTTGCCCAAAAAACGGATCTCTGTTGATGACGATCGATGACGACACTCAGGTCCCGCAAAAGGTCGCGCGGACGACCTGGTCAGGTCGCGGCGGATCAGCATAGTTGGCGAGCTCGGGCCGATATTCGAACGGTTTCGCCAGCACCTTTAGAAGTTGCTCGAAAGGCTTGAAATCGTCCTCCAATGCCGCATGGATCACTTCTTCGACACGGTGATTGCGCGGAATAAATGCGGGATTGGCAGCCCGCATCGAGGCTTTGCAGTCTTCTTGGGACGTCGCTTCCGCGGACAATCTTTGGCGCCATAGGATCAACCAGTTATTGATCGCTTCCTTGTTGGTGAAAAGCGCGATCAATGCGGCTGAATCGTTTTCAGGATCAACTGAGTCGCATAGCTGCCGGAAAGTCAGCGTGAAGTCGGCCTGGTTGTCTGCCATCACCTGCAGCAGGCTCTGCGTGAGTTCGAGATCGCCGTCTTGGGCTTCATACAATCCGAGCTTACGGCGCATGCCGGATAACCATGCGGACTGGTGCAATGCAGGAAATGCATCGACCGCCTCCTGAGCCATGGTAATGGCGTCGTCTCCAACTCCGAGAAGCGGCAAAAGGCACTGGGCAAAGCGCGTGAGGTTCCAATGCACTATCCGAGGCTGGTTGCCATATGCATATCGCCCAGCATGGTCGATCGAGCTAAAGACCGTTACGGGATCATAGGTATCCATGAAGGCGCATGGCCCGTAATCTATCGTCTCGCCAGCGATCGATGTGTTATCGGTATTCATAACCCCATGGATAAAACCAACCAGCAGCCAACGCGCGACGAGGTCTGCTTGAGCCGCAATGACGGCATCAAGAAGGGCTAGGTACGGCTGCTCTGCTCCGGCGGCCTCTGGGTAGTGCCTAGCAATCACATAGTCCGCCAGAACGCGCAGGGCCTCGGTATCATTTCTTGCTGCAAAGAACTGAAAGGTGCCAACCCGCACATGGCTGCGGGCAACCCGCGTTAGTATCGCGCCTGGTAAGATCGTCTCGCGGACGACCTGCTCGCCGGTGGTGACAGCCGCGAGAGCGCGCGTGGATGGGATTCCCAACGCGGTCATTGCTTCGCTGATGATATATTCCCGCAAAACCGGACCAAGTACGGAACGGCCGTCCCCCATTCGTGAAAAAGGCGTTCGCCCAGCACCTTTCAGCTGGATGTCACGACGCACACCGTCGCGACCAATTAGTTCACCGAGCAGGATCGCGCGCCCGTCCCCGAGCTGCGAGACCCACCCTCCGAACTGATGCCCGGCATAGGCCATGGCCAGCGGCTCGGCTGATTTCGGAACCTGGTTGCCTGCCAGAATGCTGACGCCCTGTGGTGAGGCGAGCGCCTCAGGATCAAGGCCAAGCACATTGGCGAGTTGAGTGTTGATGCGGATGAGTTTGGGCGCGGGAACAGGCGTCGGCACAAGTTGGGCGTAAAACCGCGCAGGCAAGCGGGCGTAAGTGTTGTCGAATGGAAAGGTTACGAGTGGTGGCTCTGGCACTATTCTAGCGTCCCTGCTCGTTGGGCTATTAGACCCTTTGGTTTGGTACGCAAGGGCTCGTCCGGCTTTATCATCCCTGATTGCTGGCCTAGTTGCTGTCGCCGTTGGCCCTCTTGCTGTCCTTCTTTTGCGGCGTGTACCAGATGGGCGAAGACCACGCGCGCTCCTGGATGGTCGGCGGAACCAACTGGGACAGAGGTAAACCATTCCTCGCAGAGTCATAGGTCGACCACCGCGGCGTCGGAATCTCCAGGACGCGAACGTAATAGACCGCCCGTTTCGAAGGATCGAAGTTTGGGTCTGTCCACACCGCACTAAGTTGCGCATCACCGATGTCATTTGTGAAGCTGGCGTTTTTGATATCAACGGTGTTACCCACTGGCGGCACCTTGCCGTCGTCTCCGGCCTTGCGCCCATCGGAAAGTGCCACGTCGTAGATCTGCTCAATGGAGCTGCTCATGCGATCATCGAGGTAGCCCTTGATGATCTGGATGCGATCAAGATTGCCGCTCTTGGGGTCCTTGAGCGCAAAGATAGCGAAAGTTGGCGCTTCGGTGCCCGCGGGCTTCTCGGGCAGGTCTCCACCCATTGGCACGCCGGACTTGTAAGCTGTCTCGACGAATTTCGGATCTTCCACCAAGTCTCCTGGGAAATCCCAGCCTCCGAAGAAGCGCAAGCGGATCAGGGTGCCGGAGGTGCCGTAGGTCTCCTTGCGCTTCATGGCGTCGAAGATGGCCTCGCGCGTATTCTTTTCGGCCCAAACCGCGGTCGTTCCAGCCGACCCAACGATGGCTCCCGCTTCACCGCTGGCGTTGGGCTTCGGATCTAAGCGTTTTTGCGGCGTGTCATCCTGCGTGCCGTGCGCACCGTGCCAGTTGAATTCCTCGTTTCCTTGGTAACCGGAATGCACGTCCGCACCGGCAACGATGCCGAACTTGTATGGGTTGTAGCCCAGATTCTTCTCGAACCGCAGACCGTCGATCAGTCCCTGGCGTACGAAGCCGTACTTCACTTGGCTGGGCAGGCCGACGTTGATCATATTCGGAAACAACTCAAAATCCGCAAACTCATCATTGGGTGAGAGCAGCGGATGCGTCTCAGAGTTCCCCTTCGTCTGGATCATTTCCGTGAGTGGCTCGTTCAGTTGTTGGCGCCGCGCATAGCGGGCATCGATCGGTCCGTTGAGAAACGTGTTCGGCGCGTACATCCAGCCGTTTGAGACGTTGCCATTGTGCGGGATCGCGAAGGTCTCGATCCCGGCATTGCGCTGCACCTCCAAGTAGGTCCACAAATCCTCAGGATAGATCGAGTCGAAGGATGAGAACGGCACCACCGGCGCCTTGTCTCGGAAGAACACATTGCGGTGCATGTTCTGCCCGTCAGGGATTGAGGTCCATTCGAAAGCGATCAAGGTCGTGAACTCGCCCGGCTTGTTGAACTTGTTGGCCGTTTCGACGAATTTCTGCCAATTCGATTGGAGCAGGTCGGGCGTCACGTATTCCGGCATCGGGGTGTTGGTGAGCAGCGTTCCGATCAGCTGGCTGACATATTTACCGCCGCCCTTCGGGTCCGTGATTCCCTCTGCGAAGCCCTTGGCGAACTTTGATTTCGAGAGTTCGCTTTTCGGGTCGACCAGATCTTTGAGGACGCCGTAATACTCGGAATGGTCCGTGATGGCGACGAAGTCGTAGGGTATGGTCCGCTTGATCTTCTGGCCAGTCGTAGAGAGCGTAACTTCCTCGCCCATACCATATCGGTAGGCATCCTCCCACGTCTGGCGCACACCGACCGTGAACGCGTCGAACGAATTGCGCGTGTGCATGTGCTGCTCGCCGAAATAGACATTCTTGAGCGGGTTCTTGCCATTGGCGCCTCGGCCTGGTTCTACAATTGAATCCTCTGCACTTGCTCCCGCTGTCAGAGCCACCAGGCAAACGAGCGCCGTTATAAGGTCGGGAGCACTCTTTACATTCATATCGTTTCTTCCACTGTTGCGGTCGGCTTCGGTGGCATCTTTTGAGGCTTGGATGGCACGGCTAACGTCGCCGCAAGTCCTTCAATGCGATGGACGTTGATCTCTTGGAAAGTATCGCTGCGATACAGCCCCTCCATCGCGTTTAGAGATGGGAAGCGGAACGCAACAAAATGATCCCAGCACTCCTCTGAAACGATCGGCATTTCCGCCCGCACCGACAGGACAACTTCACCACCGATCTCTTGCAGCATTGGGGCGAACGCCGCGGCAAATATCTCATACTCTCGCCGTCCATCCGGTTTTTTGAAGCGCAGAAACTCCGACACCAAAACATTGCCATCCTCAAAAGCAACGCGCGTGTTCGTTTGATGAAAATCTGCAATTGAGCCTATGGCGGCATAAATGGCCTCGCCATCGCTCAGCAGGTAAAGCATGCGTTCATAAGTACCGGCCACTCGGTCCGGTATGGCCATCTGATAGTCCATATCCCGCTGCAGCTGCAGATAGGCGGCCCGTCTCGGGTACATCGCATAGGCGACGCCGTCCCACTGATCACTCATTTCAAAGATCTTTGGAACGTCGGTTACCGCTTCGCCGTGATAGATGATGTCACCTCCGACGCTCACGATAGCCTGCCCGGCGACCGCTCCATAAAGATCGTAACGGCTACTATCGCCTCTTGGACGATAGCGGAGCAGATTGAGGTTGATCGTGGGCCCGGGATCAGGTTGCTTAGCAAGCGCCTCAAAGAAAGCTGGCGTGGCGTTGATTTTTGCAACGGCTTCCAGAAACGTTCGCGGCGTTTCCTTTGAAACGATTCCAGGCTGCCGTGGCTCGCTACTCATCGTTATTATCCTTGGCCTTCGCCTGCGAACGTCAAAACTACTCCTTGCGTTCGGTGCCTTCGCCTCAAAACGTTCTCGCTATTAGGGGTAAGCGCGCATACGGACGCCTTCTAATTTTCAGTCAAGTCTGGTGCCTATTCGATGATCGTATTGCGGATCGGCTGGCCTGGATACACACCTTCGAGAACCTTCGAATCCTTCACGACAATTGTTCCGTTGACGATGACGTGGGGAATGCCGGTTGACGGCAAGGAATTCTTGCCGGCCTCGAGCGACGAGTTGTCGGTCACCGTGTCCGGATCGAAAATCGTAATGTCGGCGTCGGCGCCGACTTGCATACGGCCCTTAAAGGCCATCTGCGGCACGCCATTGTCCTCAAGGAACTTGGCATACTGATAGCTCATCTTCGAGATAGCCTGCATCAGCGTAAGGTCCACCTTTTTCTGGCGCGCCAGACGCAGCACCTTGGCGTGCGCGCCGACGGTTCGGGGATGGGTGTTGACGCTTCCCCATTGCGTGTCCCAGTCGGACACGAACATGCCGGTCTTGGGATCGGTGAACGGAAAACAGTCGCAGCCGATGAGCACGTCGGGATGCGCCACGCCTTTCAGCATGTCCTCTTCGGTTGCATTGTAGAACAGCACCGGATGATTGGGATCATCCTTGACCAGCTTATCGTATGTCGCCTTGTCGAGCGGCTTGCCCGTCTGTGTATCAATAATATCCTTGTAGTCGCGCCCCATATTCTTTTGATAATTGTCGGGCTTCAGGTAATCGGCTGCTACCCCATTGCCCGCTGCGCCAAAGTTGTAAGGGTAGACCTCCAGGACGATTGGTAAGCCGTTGGCCCGGAGTTCATCGACATAGGTCATTGCCGGTTCCGACAGGGCGAGAGACTGGGCGGTGAAATGGGCAATGATCACCCCGCCGCCGTACGACCCGGCTGAAGCCAACGGTTCTTGAAACGCGAGAATGCCGGATGTCGGCGAAGTCTGGCTCGAGAAGCGTGTGTGGATATGGCTGAACCGTCGGTATTTGCCGACGAGCTTCTGGATCTCGATCATCTCCTGGGAGGTGAAGCCTAGCGTCATGTAGCCAGCGGGCGGACCGACGCCGAGCGCGCCGCGCTTCAGGCCCTCTTCGACGATCTCGACGATCTTCTTGCGCTCGTCATCAGTCGGCACACGGGTCGACCAATCGGCCCCAACCGGGACGCCGGTAAACAGGTCGGTGACAATGTTGCCGGTCACGGATTTGTAATCGGCATTGAACGCGACGGTGCGCGCCGCGGCGACAGAGGCAACCGCGCCATAGTTTGTCTGCGATTTCCCCGCCAGATTGTCGTACCAGAGATCAACCGGGTAGGCGCCGACCTCAAGGTCGAGGGCTGTTGTCACCCCGTCCCGCAGGATTCCCTTCTGACCAAGCGGAACATCGACGATGTGGACATGCCCGTCGACAAAACCTGGGGCGACCACTCGCCCCTTGGCGTCGATGGTCTCGGTGCCGGAGATCTTGCCAGCGGTGATCTCCGTAATCTTTGCGCCCTTGACGCAAACATTGCGAACAGCATCGAAATTCGTCTCCGGGTCCATCACCCGACCATTCACGATAGCAACATCGCAGTCCGCAGTATGCGCGATCGCGCCTGATGCCAAAAAACTGGCTACGAGAACTGAAGCCTTGAGAGAAGTTCGGTATCTCATCTCGTTCCCACTCGTCCGTCGCCAAACCGTGCATCCCGGGCTCCACGTTAGCTTTAATGTTACCCGCGGGCTAGCTATCTAATCGTTGACTAGATGAGGACCAGGTTCGCAGCATATTCTCAGCACATCACTTGCTGGCGCCCATCCCATCAATGAATTAGTTTGAAAGCGGACCACCTTGTGGGTGACAGCATATAGAACCGGGAGCCTGGCAGGATGACATTGGAACTCGTGCGCTACTCCAGAGTGCTGGAGATTGTCGGCGATATCCTAAAGGTGCACGTTCCTGAAGCCGGCAATGGGAAGGCAGCCGCTGTCAGGTTTGGTGATCTGGCGGTATTGGAGGGAGAGGAGGGGCGTAGGTCGCTCGCCCAGGTCATCAATATTAACCGTGACGCTGTGTCGTTGCAGGTCTTTACCGGGACTAAGGGCGTCTCGACAGGTTCGACCGTCACGTTCCTCGGCCACCCTATGCAGGTGACCTATTCTTCTAATGTCTTAGGCAGGGTCTTCGACAGCACAGGCAAGCCAATTGACGGTGGTCCGGATCTCTCAATGGATCCCAAGGTCAACATCGGTGGACCTTCAGTAAACCCTTGCGAGCGAATTGTTCCCAAGAGAATGATCCGCACTGATGTGCCGATGATTGATATTTTCAACTCTCTGGTGGAAAGCCAGAAGATCCCAATCTTCTCAGTCTCCGGTGAACCGTTTAACCCGTTTCTTGCGCGCATCGGAATTCAGGCTGATGCCGACATCGTCGTATTCGGCGGGCTGGGACTTATCTTCGACGACTACTACACGTTCCGAAAAACCTTTGAAGATGCCGGTGTCTTTTCTCGTACCGTCATGTTCGTCAATCAGGCTTCTGACCCAATTGTCGAACGATTGCTTGTGCCGGATATGGCACTAGCCGTCGCGGAGCGCTTTGCAGTCGAAGAAGGCAAACGCGTTCTGGTGTTGCTTACGGATATGACAGCCTACGCGGATGCTCTGAAAGAGGTGGGTATTTCCATGGAGCGCGTACCTTCAAACCGCGGCTATATGGGAGATCTCTATTCGCAACTTGCGCGTCGCTATGAAAAGGCATGCGATTACGCGAAGGGCGGTTCCGTTACAATACTGACGGTGACAACGATGCCAGGTGGTGATGTCACGCACCCAGTACCAGACAACACCGGTTATATTACAGAGGGCCAGTTTTACCTCCACAACGGATTGATTGATCCTTTCGGTTCGTTGTCTCGCCTTAAGCAGAATGTCATCGGCAAGGTCACGCGCGAAGACCATGGTCAGATCATGAATACGATGATCCGGTTCTACTCGGGTGCGCGGGACGCACAGCAGAAACAGGCCATGGCCTTCGATCTCTCGGACTACGACCATGACCTATTGAAGTTTGGCGCGCTATTCAGGGAACGGTTCATGGATATTGATGTGTCGCTGCCACTTGAGGACGCCCTAGATCTCTGCTGGAAGACGCTCGCGGAGTGCTTCAGGCCCGAGCAGTTATTGATGAAGCAGGAGTTGATCGACAAATACTTCCCGAAAGATGTCTCACTGTCATCGGCGGCCGAGGACGTTGAGCGGGAAGAAGCAGTATAGCCTTGACCAAATGCCAGTAGTAGTTCGGGAAGAGGACAAGTAAGTCATGGCGAGGCTGCAGCTCAACAAATCCTCGCTCGCCCGGGAAGCAAAACACCTTCGCACCTATGAGGGCTTTCTGCCCTCGCTAGACCTCAAACGTCAGCAGTTGATGGCAGAACGCGCAAAGGCTGCTCGCGTCATTGCAGAGACGCGGAACGAAATCGAAAGCTTCAGAAAACAGGTTGGGCAAAACTTGCCCATGCTCGCCAATCTGGACGTAGGTCTCACCGATCTGGCGAAGGTCACCGATGTCAAACTTGGTACGGAAAACGTGGTGGGTACTCGTCTGCCGAGGCTGGAGGGAATAGAAGTGGAGGTTCGGCCGTACGCTCTTCTTGCCAAACCCCACTGGGTTGACAATGTGGTCGCCATGCTGCGCGACATGTTGGAGATGCGCGTCCGGGTGCAGGTTGAGGAAAAACGGCTGGCCTACCTTGAGGCGGCGGTCAAGACAATCACGCAGCGCGTGAACCTCTTTGACAAGGTTCTTATTCCAAGGGCGAGGGCGAATATCAAAAGGATCAAGATTTATCTCTCTGATGAGGAAATGTCAGCGGTTGTCCGCTCAAAGATTTCCAAAAAGAAGCGCGCAGCAGCGAGGCAGTCATGAGTATAGCTGACCTCCAGAAAGTAACGCTTTGCGGTCTAATGACGGAGAAGCAGGATGTGTTGAGGGGGCTGCAGGATCTTGGCTGCATGCACCTGCTTCCTTTGCGCCCGCCTCCTGCTGAGGTGGAAAAGATCGCTTTGCCGCGTGCCGAAGCGGCATACAAGGCCCTGCGATTTCTCACAGACGAGCCGCAGAAGCGGCGACAAGTGGTCCGTGACGCGCAATTCAATGTCGAAAAAGTTGTCGCCGCGGCGCTTGATCTGAAGCAACAGCTGCGTGATGCGACCGACCAGCGTGACTTCCTGAAAAATCGAATCGAGCAAATTGAGCCGTGGGGAGACATCATGTTTCCCCCTAACGAGGCTCTAGCCGGATATCGGCTTTGGTTTTACGTGCTACCTCTTGCGAAAATCGGGGACCTTGACCGTATTGACCTTCCTTGGAAAATCGTACGCAAGGACAACCGATTTGCCTATGTCGCCCTGATTTCTCTGACAGAGCCTCCTAGCGAATTGATGCCGGTTCCGCGCACGCACGTGGGAGCCCTACCATCCAAAGAGTTGAAATCTCAGCTTGAGGAAGTCGAGGTCAAACTTGAGGATCTCACTGCGCAGCGTCAGGCTCTGACTCGTTACATCTACCTCTTAAGTGTCAATATCGCGGAAGCGGAAAACCGCGCCTCTCTTGCGTATGCGGAACAGCAAACCCGTGATGATGATGCAATCGTCGCCGTTCAAGGTTGGGTGCCTGTCGATGGCGTTGCTAATGTGGAAGCCTATGCGAAGGCCAAAAATCTGGCTTACATAATCGAAGATCCTGGTCCTAACGATAATCCGCCGACCCTGATCGAACAGCCCGCGGACATGGACGCCGGCGTCGATCTAGCGATGTTTTATCAGGTGCCAAATTATCGAAGCTGGGATCCGTCTCTGGTTCTTTTTGCTTCCTTTTCGATCTTTTTCGCCATGATATTGGCCGATGCTGGCTATGGCCTTTTGCTTATGATCGGACTCCTAGCCTTTTGGAAAAGGCTTGGGGAAAGTGAGAAGGGTCGCGCTTACCGGATACTTGGGCTCGCTCTATTCGGGTCCACGATCGTTTATGGCGTTATGGTTGGCAGCTATTTCGGCATCAGCCCGCCTGAGGGCTCTTTGCTGGACCGGCTTCACCTCTTTAGCGTCAATGACTTCGATACCATGATGAAGCTATCGATCATCATAGGTGTGCTTCATATTGTGTTGGCAAACTCTATGGCTGCGTATGCCAATCGGTCGAAGCTTGTTGCTGTTTCGAACCTCGGCTGGATAGCCGCGCTATTTGGTGGTCTCTTGCTCTGGTTGGCTGAGCCAGGGAGCATGTGGAGATCAGTAAGCATCGTGCTTCTGGTCGCAGGGCTGTTTGCCGTCTTGCTGTTTGCCAGCAATCGCCCTGTCAAGCAGCCAACGGATCACTTGTGGCGCTTATTAGATGGCGTCGGGAGCCTTACCGGCGTCATGGGTGCATTCGGAGATGTGCTGAGCTACATGCGCCTTTTCGCACTCGGCCTAGCGAGCGCTTCTTTGGCGGGGACGTTTAATGGCCTCGCAAGTAGCGTCCACGATGAGTTGCCCGGCTTAGGCCTTCTTGCTGCAATTCTCATTCTTGGCATCGGCCACGGACTCAACCTTGGTCTGAGTCTTATGAGCGGCGTGGTCCATGGTCTGAGGCTAAACTTTATAGAGTTCTACAAGTGGGGTCTTCCAGAGGAAGGAACGCCCTTCCGGAAGTTCGCCCGAAAGGAGGTGCAACCGTGAACGAGCTCGCAATGGCATTAGGGTGGGTAGGCATTTATTCCCCGATGGCGTTAGGTGCGGTCGCCAGCTCAATTGGCTGCGCCATCGCTGGACAAGCTGGCATCGGTGCCATGCTCGAAACGGAGGGTGGCTATGGTCGCTATATCGGCATCTCGGCCTTTCCTTCGACGTTCGTAATCTACGGCATTGTCATTATGTTCACGCTCAACCGTGAGGTGACACCAGAGAACTCAGGTGGGCTTTTCGGTGTTGGGCTCTTTGCCGGTATAGCCTTGCTGTATTGCGGCATCTGGCAAGGCCGGGCGTGTGCATCCGCCATCAACGCCGCAAAGGAGAAGCCTGAGATCTTTGGATTGTCATTGGCGCCGGCCGCGATCATCGAGGGTTTTGGGGTCTTTGCCTTCGTTTTTGCGTTGGTCGTTAGCGCTGGGATCCCAGGAGCTTCGTGATGGCAAAACAAACAACCGATGACAAGAAACTATCCAGCGGAGTCGATGAGCTTATCGCCAAGCTACGCGACGAAGGAGTTTCGGCGGGTCGCGCTGAGGCGGATAGTATCGTTGGTGATGCCCGTGCTCAGGCAAAGAAGATCCTGGATAATGCGAACGCCGATGCTCGCGAGCGCATAGAAGCGGCGCGTAAAGAGTCGGACGCCTACCGGGCTGCAGGAGAAGCGGCGCTCAAAACAGCGATGCGCGACACAGTTCTGGATATGAAGACGGCGCTCATGGAGCGCTTTAGCTCTGATCTGAAGCGCCTGGTATCGCATCAAATGCAGGACCCGGAAGTCCTAAAACAGATGATTCTTGAGGTGGCCGGGCGCACACGGGCAGACGGCGAAGTCGGCGATGCAGACGAGCTGGAAGTTTTATTGCCGGAAGAGGTGGTAGGTCTAGAGGAGCTTAGGGTCAACCCGGAAGAGCTGCGCAAGGGCCGGCTGACAAAATTCGTTCTCGGCCTAACGGGTGAGATGCTGCGGGAAGGCGTAGCATTTTCCGGATCTCAAGACATAGCTGCCGGGATTCAAATTCAACTGAAGGATAAGGATATTACTCTGGATCTCACCGAGAAAGCGGTTGCCGCATTGCTGCTGCAGCATCTCCAGCCGCGCTTTCGGGCAATCCTCGAGGGCATCGTTAAGTAGCTCGATATGGATGCGATGAGCAATCAAGACGCCTACGTGATGCTTGTCACCAGCCTTCCGTGTCCGGAGGCATTGTTTCTGGCCAAGCAGCCGCCCCTGTCGCGATTGAAGCTCGACCAGCGTCTTCTTATGCTCACCGAACAAGACGCTGCAGTCCTAAAACTGGTTGAGGACGCGCTAAACTGGCGTCAGCTCCCAATGACGATGACAGAGGACGAGGTGATTGATCGGGGTCGCAAGGCGATTTCGGGTGTTGAGAATTGGACCTTGCAGCGAATTGTACGGGACAGGCTCGAGATTCGCACTTGCGTTGCGGCCTTGCGTCACCGTTCCCGAGGCGAAGGACCTCCGTCGCACGACACACAATGGGGCTTTGGGCGCTGGGTTGGTCACATCACCCGCAATTGGACTGAGCCGAGCTTTCGCCTGGACGGCGTCTTCCCATGGCTTCGCGAGGCAGACAGATTGCTCTCACAGGACGATACGAATGCGCTGGAACGATTACTGTTAGAGCAGTCCTACAAGAAACTTCAGAGATTGGCCGGAGGCCACATATTCGATCTCGAAGCGGTTGTCATCTACGTACTAAAGTGGAGCATCGTTGACCGTTGGGGTCGCTATAACGCGGAGATGGCCGCAAGGCGCTTTGAGGATCTGACGAATGCTGGCCTCGGGACCTACGCAACCTTGTCTCTTGAAGGAGAGGCCAATGAGTAAGAATTCAAATGGCGCTCAAGCGGCAAAGGGCAAAAAAGCTTTGGTACGTCGGGCCGAGCCCAAATCCGCAAGGTCAACTCGCGGCCGGGAACAAGCGCACAACCTCTCCGCAACCGCTCGGGTCGTCGCTGTGCAAGACGACCTCGTCGAGATCGAAGCTGGTGGAGGTTCGGATGGCGTGCGCGCAGAGCTAATAAAAAATGAAGTCGTTTACATATGTCCCGGGATCCCAAACGAGGATGGAGCGCAGGAGCGCCTCAAGGCCGAAGTACTGCGTGTGCGCGGCAGAACCGCCGATGCACAGGTTTATGAGAGCACGCAGGGCGTGGCCGTTGGCGATGCCGTGGAACAAAGTAGCGAATTGTTGTCAGTCGAACTGGGGCCGGGCCTACTAGGCCAAGTTTACGATGGACTTCAGGTCCCACTTGCCAAATTGGCTGCGGAGCATGGTATTTTCCTGCCACGCGGCGCTGAGGTTTCTGCGCTTGATACGACCAACAAGTGGTCCTTTGTTCCTAAAGTAAAGAGTGGGGAAACGGTTGTCGCGGGTGACACCTTGGGCACCGTCCAAGAAGGCCGCTTCACGCATAAGATCATGGTGCCTTTCGGATGGCCCGGAGACTACCGCGTATCCTGGATACAGGAAGGTAATTTTCACGTCCGCGAATTCGTGGCGCAATTAGAGGATAAATCTGGTCGCGAGCGTTTGGTATCTCTCTCGCAAAAATGGCCGGTACGCAGAACACTCAATGCAGAGCTGCTGAAACGAAGCCTATCAAGCCGCCTCTATCCCGATGAGCCAGTTGTTACAACTCAACGCTTAATTGATACGTTTTTCCCCATTGCGCGTGGCGGAATGGCTTGCATTCCAGGGCCGTTCGGTGCGGGCAAGACCGTGCTCCAGAACGTCATTTCGCGTTATTCCTCAGTCGATATCGTGATCGTTGTCGCATGCGGTGAGCGTGCCGGCGAGGTGGTGGAGACCATCAGCGAATTTCCTAAGATGACCGACCATAAGACAGGCGGCACGCTGATGGATCGAACGGTCATTGTCTGCAATACGTCCTCTATGCCTGTTGCGGCGCGTGAAGCCTCGATCTTCACCGGGCTCACACTTGGCGAGTATTATCGGCAGATGGGCTATGACGTCCTGTTGATCGCCGACTCGACATCGCGTTGGGCGCAAGCGATGCGAGAAACTTCTGGCCGGCTGGAAGAAATACCCGGAGAAGAAGGTTTCCCAGCTCATTTGGAATCCTCCATCAAGGGTGTTTATGAACGCGCTGGTTTGGTGAAAACGAATGATGGCTCGGTTGGCAGCTTGACCATGATCGGCACTGTATCTCCTGCTGGCGGGAACTTCGACGAGCCTGTTACTCAGTCCACTCTAGCAACAGTGAAATGCTTCCTTGGACTGTCAGCGGATCGTGCCTACAAGCGCTTTTACCCGGCGGTCGACCCGTTGATGTCATGGTCTCGCTACGTCAGGCAGTTGGAGCCTTGGTTCGAGGAACATGTCGAGGCAGGCTGGACAAAGCGAGTGGAGCAAATGCAGGACTTGCTTCGTCGAGGCGACGCGGTGCTTCAGATGATGCAAGTCACTGGTGAAGAAGGCGTAACGTTGGAAGACTTCGTATCACATCAGAAGGCGCTGTTTCTGGACATGGTCTACCTGCAACAGGACGCCTTCGACTCGGTCGACCAATCTGTTCAACTGGAGCGACAGAAGCTTACCTTCAATAAAATCTATGGCTTCGTGACCCGTGACTACAAGTTCAAGACTAAGGAAGCCGCGCGTGACTATTTTACCCGCCTAACGGGACTATTCAAAAACCTCAATTACGCAGCAGAGGATTCCCCCGACTACAACGACCTGTTGAAGAGAATTGATGATTTGGCTGCTACAGCGCCCTAGCGCATTTGATCAATGGCGCTTTGAGATCGTTCAAATTTGCTTCAAAGTTCGGCCTCAAGACGATCGTTGATCGTCTCAAGTACCTTTATGCGCGCGAAATACTTGTCGTTGGCCTCGACGAGTGTCCAGGGTGCTTTGATCGTACTTGTTCTATCTACCATGACATGGACTGCCTCTTTGTAAGCATCCCATTTATCGCGGTTGCGCCAATCCTCTTCAGTGATCTTGTGGCGCTTATAACCGACCTTCTCGCGTTCTTTGAAGCGCCGCAGCTGTTCGTCCTTATCGATGGAGAGCCAAAACTTCATGACAATAATGCCGTAATTGGATAGCTCTGCTTCGAAGGTCCTGATCTCCTCATAAGCGCGTACCCACTCTTCTTCGGAACAGAGGTTTTCGACTCTTTCTACGAGAACGCGGCCATACCAACAGCGGTCGAAAATGGTAACGTGGCCCTTTCCTGGTATGTAACGCCAAAAGCGCCAGAGATAAGGTTGGGCTTTTTCTTCATCGCTAGGTGCTGCGACGGGAATGACCCTGGATATGCGTGGATCTAGCGCTTGGACGACCCTGCGAATGCTTCCGCCTTTCCCAGCCGCGTCGTTTCCTTCAAACACGGCGACGAGGGCTCGATCTTCAAATTTCTTTCCAAGTGTCAGAGAGGTCAAGCGGCGCTGTTCCTTCTTAAGGCGGCTCGCATAGTCTTCACGCTTTAGAGTTTTTCCAAGGTCTACTGTGTCCAAGATGTTGGGGCCCATCCCACCAATCAATTCGCTTGGCATGGCAACGGTTTTCGTCTGAGTATCCGTCGATAGGCGGTGGCGGATAGCTTCAAGAAGCGAACGGCCTATGGTGAGATCACGATATCTTGGATCGGCACTTGCAATTGGAATCCAGGGCGCGCGAGCTGTGCTTGTTTCGGTAACAAGCTCTTCTACAAGCTCGACAACCTCATCGTGTCGCTCTGCAGATTGCTTGACGATCTCGATCTCTTCTTTGCTGACCTTCCAGGCTGCGAAGCGCTCCTTTTTGAGCTTCTTCATCACCTTAAGTTCCTCCTCGATGGGAAGGAGTAATAAGAACTTCAAAAAGAGTGCGCCGTCGTTCACGAGCATCTGTTCGAAGTTACAAATTTCGTCAATTTGTGCCTTGTACTGTGCGTGCGGAATTCGCCCTAGAAAGTAATCGCTAAACGGCTGCTCGTACCACGCATTAAGAAATACACCGATCCGCCCCTTGCGTGGTAGCGCACGCCAGAATCTCCACATCCGCGGCCGATCTAGCTCCTCTTCGCTCGGCCGTATCAAGGCGTAGGACCGAATATGCCGGGCATCCATCCAGTTCATCAGCTGGCTTGCCGCGCCGCTACGCCCGAGAACGTCGGTGCCGGAAAGCAAGACAATGACTGGAAAATCTCCCGATTCAAGAAGATCAAATTGCGTGTCGATCAGCTCTCCGCGAAGACGCGGCTCCTCAGCTTTAAAGTCCGACTTGCTGATCTTGTGGTCTAATCGTTGAGACTCAAACATTGCTGTCGTCCTGACGTTCAACGAAAGTGCTAAAGGTTTCCCCTATCTCATTGTTAGTTGAGCCCCATCACCGAATGCAAGGCGACTAAAGAGGAATACTAACTGCGGGCATAGAACAGGCGAACCAAGCCACCCATACAGTCAAAATTTATATCACTGTTTCCGCTAGAGTCCGTCAGATCCATAGGTCGAGCACGAACGACCGACCCAGACATCGGCAGATGTGCCGTGTTGGCCTCATTGCTAGGTGGTCAAATTCGGTTAAAAGGTCCAATCGTATTCGTACTGTCGGAAAATCACTTAGGAGCTCGCAATGCTTTACACTGACATCGTCACCGCAAACGAGTTCAGCGGCCTCGATGGGGTACGGGGGGATGTCTGCGTATCGATCTACCTTCCGACAACTCCGGTCACCCGCAACACCGAGGGCGATCGAATTCTGTTTAAGAACCTTGCGAACGATGCTTTGGAACAGCTTAAGTCATCTAAGACGGACAAGCGCAAAGTAGCACTGGTGGAAGCAAGGCTCACCGAACTCCACGATGATAAGACTTACTGGGCCTATCTGGCTGATGGGTTGGCAGTGTTTGTGACGCCAAAGGAGATGAGAACCTTTCGGCTGCCTATTGCTCCAGTTGCGGAGGTGCAGGTGTCAGATCGCTTCCACGTGAAGCCTCTGGTCCCGCTACTCGCATTTCCAGGTACGTGCTTCGTACTCGCGCTCTCACAGGGAGCCACACGCCTTATTGAGGTGAGTTCGAGTATTGCTCAACAGGTGAAAGTCAACGGACTTCCAAAGAACATGTCGGATGCCGTGAAGCGCCAACTGCCAAGGGATCGTGCCCCCGCCAGGCGTCTGCAAGGGGGCGAAGGCATGAAAGTGCTGACGGGGCAGTATTGCCGAACGATCGACCGCGCGTTGAGACCGATACTGTCTGGCCTTACTACTCCTCTTATACTTGCAACGGTCAAGGAATTGGCTGCAATTTATGAGGCTCACAATAGCTACCCCTACCTAATGCGTTCTATAATTGCCGGCAACCCCGAGAAGATGACGGAACGCAAGCTGGCCGAGGAAGCACGCGGCATCGCTGCACGCTATGGCAAGAAGGTGGTGGGCGAGCGTCTGAAGATCGTAAACGACGGGTCACGCAAGAATCTCACCAGCACCAATATGGCGCAGATCGCCCGCGCAGCGGCGAGGGGCCAAGTCGGGACTCTCCTCGTAGACGTCAAAGCATCATGCCCTGGAACTATCGATGTAGAATCGGGAAAGATCGCAAGGGCAGATCATTCGAGCGCGAGCACCTACGACGTCCTAGACGAGCTTGTAGGATTGACTGTTAGGATGCGTGGTGAGGTGCTGCCGATGAGGAGTAAGGCGCTGGATAATGGTAGCCCGGTCGCAGCTATCTTTCGATATAGAAGCTAAATTGGGACTGCGAGAAAACTTAAGATGGCTCGGCTGGCGAATGTCCGCTAGGTGCCAATAGCCGACATAATAACCTCTCTCGAAATGACCGCTCTCGGGGGTAAAATGGACATGCGCGTTTGCGCGGAAGATTTGTCTGCGCCGTTGACCTATAACTGCACGAGTGCAATTTATGGAGGATCCTTTTAGAGTAAGGCAAATGCGTCGATTTATGTTGGCATTGGCAGTACCTGCACTAATCATGCTGACAGCTGCGAATCCGGCCTCCGCTAGAGGGCTAGGAGCGGCAATGGAATTAGAGGCTGCGCGGGCTAACGCGCGGGCCGGCGGTCCTACGAATGCGCGTGATGCGGAACTGCTAGAGCGTTGGGGTTGCCTCAGCGGAACACGCAGCGCCTTCTGTCAAGCTCAGTCTCATAGGCGGTACAAGCGTCGCGCACCGCGGCGATACAGGCGTCGCTCGCGCCGGCGGTGGTAGTGCCGCGCGATCCCGAGGTGCAATACGCCATCCTGCACCAGAGCCTGGAGGCGTTGTCTTCGCAATCGGTCAAATCAAACAGTGGCGCTGTCCGTTCAGTCGCAATGTGTCATGACGTTTGCACATAGATGCGCGTACGCGTCATGGGGCTCCAGAGATCCTAAAAAATGGGTGACAACGACCATGCGGCTCTACACGATCACGTGTGATGCGGAAATCGTGGCGGGCATCCCAGCAAGCGCAGGGCTTTAGCCAACGGGCGGTGTTCCAATCATGGGAGATTGAGCACGGGCCCGCGAACCGCAATAGGCCATGTTCGGTGTGCAGCCGCGACATGCCGGAGGTGGGCCACATGGCGCCAACAGCACGCTAAGTCGCCGGTAACTTAGCGCTTTCGCCTGTAGCATCTAGGCGATCGTATCCACATGGTCGGACCAGAGGTGTCGTGCCGGCTCTAGACCGAGCTGTTCGGGCTCGTCGTCATTTAGCGCCGGGTGGTCAAGCGGATGGTCGTTGAACTTCTCGTCCTGGGTCTCGTAAGGGCCGTGCTCGTATTCTGGCTCGGAGACCCAATGTGGTTGACCGTTTCCTGGCCTCGAATTTTCTGACATGATCTTTCTCCCGTGTGTTTGACTTGGCGCTTGGGCCAGACTCCTCGGACCCGTTCATGCTTCAATGTCCCAGATCTGGTCGAGAGCCAGTCCCCTAGGGAACAGGCACGTTCCTGGGCAATACCTGACGCGCGGGCCACCGATTGGAACGAAACGGGAGACCGTAAGTTTGAGTGTGATTGCCACTGCCCCGGGAACGGCTTCCACGTTTCCTGAGCGAAGCCGGCTGGCGCGCATTAATCGAAGTGACCGCGTTTGCACGCGAGCAACTCAGCACACCATCAATTCAGGAAAGAGCGCGGCCAATATTTGCTTTTGACCAAAAGCGGACTTCGCTGCGCTTCTCTCGAATATGGCCCAGCGACTCCGAGTCGCCATTGTCGCTAGCCTCTGGCCTAGCTTCGTTCCCTGGGCACGCAAGCGCGACAAGCAGTTATCGAGCGGCGACTTCTGGCCCAGAAATAGGTGCCTCTCTTTTGGGGAAGGGCAGTCCTGCATTTATCATTGTTGCAAGACTGGCTTTGTGATGCTTGATACGCCGTCGGCAGGCAATTTACCCTGAGGTCTTGAGATTTCTTGTGATGTGGAACGATCGGTAGTGTCTTGAGCCGTGCAGAAAACTCGACCGACGCTTCGCAGAACAGGCTGGAAGGCCTGCCTGACAGGCGGCGCATTGGGAGGGAACCGGATAACACCCCACAGTTGGTGGATGCTCAGGGCGCCGGCACGTTTTCTGACATGTGGAGCTGGGCCGCGCGGATCTCGCAGATTGGGCTGTTCGTGCTGGCTATTGGTTATACGGCCTACATCACACAAAGTGTTCTCGTTCCGATTATCCTCTCTTGGGTCGTCGCGACCATCCTGCTGCCAATCGTGGACGTCCTAGAGCGCCACGGTTTTCCGCGAGCACTGATCGTCATCATCCTTATACTTGCTTTGCTTGCGGTCGTCGTGACGCTGATCGAAC
>JAUVPN010000095.1 GCA_030598645.1 Hyphomicrobium sp.
CCCCTGATGATCGGCGAAAACCTCAAGGAGGTTCTCGAGTGCGACTTGAAAGGCGAGTACGTTGCTCGGGAGCATTATTCCAAGTCACGCGATCTATGTCACTCGCATGATGATTACGTTTCGATGAAACTGTTTGAAGATCTGCTCAAAGACGAGGAAGGGCACATCGATTTCCTCGAGACGCAACTCGAGCTGCTAGAGCAGATAGGTATTCAAAACTACGGTCAGCTGCAGTCTGGTTCCGCCAACGACGCCGATTAGGCCATGATCGTAACTACGCTAGCTGCTATTTCGGTCCGCATCGAGCGTGCCGAAGTGTCCGCGCCGCTGCAGCCAAACCAAAAGAAGGAGCGCTGGTAAAGCGGTAAGGGTCGTCGACACGAAATAGGCCGGCCAGCCGAGTGCTTCTGCGGCATAGCCTGTGCCTGAAGAAAATAATGTACGTCCCGTAGACGCAAGAGCTGTAAGCAGAGCATATTGAGTGGCCGTATGCAGCGGGTTACGGCAAAGTGCTGAGAGGTAGGCGACGAAAATTACGGTACCGATCGCGCCGGCGAAGTTCTCGATGACAATGGCAACCGTCAGCGCCCAGGGACTTACTGGTTGCCACCCGAGCCAGACGAACACAAGATTAGAGAACATCTGCAACAATGCGGCGATCCACAGAGCCGTCGCCAGTGGCAATGCGCGCGCCACCGCTCCGCCTGCAAACCCGCCGATTAATAGCGCGGCGAGCCCAACGCCTTTTACGATTGCGGCGTAAGTGGCCTTGCTGTAGCCGAGGGAGAGCACGAATGGTGCCGTCATGGTGCCGGCGAACGCATCACACAGCTTGAAGAGCACGACGAAGGCAAGAATGGCGATGGCTGCATCACGAATGAAGAAGTTAGAGAAGGCACCCTTTGAAGTTTCATACAGACGCGTCAGCGCGCTGGAGTCGCCTCCTGCTTCCGCCTTCGTTGGTCCGCCAGAAGGCTCGTGCGCTAGCATTGTCGCTGCCAGACCGACCAACACAAGCAGCGCCGCGGCCGCGTAAGCTATCGGCCAGATTATCTCCTTGCTTAAACCCTGCGACTCCAGCCAAGCACTAAAACCGATTACTCCGGCGCCCGACGCCAGCATGCCCACCCTGTAGGCGGCAACGTAGCTCGCCATGCCCGCAGCCTGCTCATCAGCGGGTAGGCTTTGTATTCGAAATGCGTCTACGACAACATCCTGCGTAGCTGATGCAAAGGCGACGAGCAGGGCTGCAAACCCGACCATCAGAGGAGCAGATAGTGGGTCCCGCGTGCCAAGGAACACGATGGTTGCCATCAATAGCAGCTGCGAGGCCACAAGCCAGCTGCGCTGCCGCCCTAGGTATTTCGATAGAAATGGGACGCTCCACGCGTCCACCACCGGTGCCCATAGGAATTTCAGCGTGTAGGGCAGTCCGGCCAGTGTCAGTAGTCCTATGGTGCCCAGATCGACACCAACGTCAGCCATCCAAACGCGTAGAGTCTCGCCCGATAGCGCGAGTGGTAGCCCTGATGAAAAGCCCAATAGCAATACGATCAAGACGCGTGGGCGCAAATAGACGGTAAGCGCCAACATCATTGGTATGCGTGGGCTGTCCTCCGCTGGCGATGGTATGCTCATTGATTGGGCTAGCCTGGTCTTTGGTAGGAGCAGATTTGGAGGTTTGCTAATAAGGCTCGGTGCATCTTTCGATGGACACCGTGACGGGAGTGCGGCGGGAAGGGGAGGCACACATGGCGCGTTACGTTTTGGGGATCGATCAGGGAACAACTTCTACCCGTGCCGTCGTATTCGATACGGGTTTAAATGTTGCCAACCATGCGCAAGAGGAATTTCCTCAGTATTTTCCTGATTCTGGTTGGGTTGAGCACGATCCAGAGGACCTTTGGCGTACTGTCTTGTCGACGTCGCGAAAGGCGTTGGCCCGAGCCGGAGCGCATGTCAATGACATCATTGCTATTGGCATCACCAATCAACGCGAAACGACACTCGTCTGGGACCGCGCGACGGGCACACCAATCTACAGAGCCATTGTGTGGCAGGACCGGCGTACGGCGGATGTCTGCGAGGGCTTACGCGCAGCCGGGCATGAGACTGTTGTTGCGGAGAAGACAGGCCTCAAGATTGATCCTTACTTTTCCGCCACCAAGATTTCCGCAATCCTCGATCACGTCCGCGGCGCGCGTGAGAAGGCCGAATGTGGAGAACTCGCCTTCGGAACGGTGGACACGTTTCTTTTGTGGCGCCTTACCGGCGGCCGGGTGCACGCCACAGAAGCGACCAACGCCTGCCGCACTTGCTTGCTGAACATTCACACCGGCACGTGGGACGATGAACTGCTTGAAATTTTCCGCGTGCCGCGTTCGGTTCTGCCTGAGGTTTGTGATTGCGCTTGTGAATTCGGCGAGACAGACGCTGAAATATTTGGTTCGCCTATTCCCATTCGTGGTATCGCCGGCGATCAGCAGGCCGCCACCATCGGGCAGGCATGCTTCCAACCTGGTATGATCAAATCGACCTACGGCACAGGTTGCTTTGCCGTCCTCAACACTGGAAAGGACGTGGTCCCGTCCAGTCACGGGTTACTATCGACGATCGGTTACCAGTTAGAGGGGGAGCGCACCTATGCACTCGAAGGCGGCATCTTCATCGCTGGGGCTGCCGTTCAATGGTTGCGCGATGGCCTTAAGGTAATCCCGCACGCCTCGGCCTCAGGTCCAATGGCACAAGAAGCAGATCCGGCCCAGGATGTGGTGCTGGTGCCTGCCTTTGTTGGGCTTGGTGCGCCCTATTGGGATGCCAGCTGCCGAGGCGCGCTTTTCGGCTTGACGCGCAATACGGGCCCGAACGAGCTGGCTAAGGCGGCACTCGAGGCGACTTGCTTTCAGACTCACGATCTCCTTGAAGCTATGCATAAGGATTGGCCCGTAGCGGCGTGCAAGGTGCTGCGGGTTGATGGCGGCATGGTTGAGTCCGACTGGACCATGCAGTGCCTCGCTGACATCCTTGATGCGCCTGTCGACCGGCCGACCGTCCTCGAGACTACGGTGCTGGGTGCGGCCTATCTCGCCGGGCTGCAGTGCGGTTTTTATCCGACCCCGGACATCTTTGCGCAGCGGTGGGCACTTGATAGGCGCTTTACGCCGAACCTCAATGCATCCAGCCGCCAGCGCAAACTTGCCGCTTGGCACGAGGCTGTGCAGCGCACCTTATCGAACGGCCCTATCGAATAACGGCGACCACGCGCGCCGGTGCCGCCGAGGCACCGACGATTTTCAAAGGAAATACCATGACCTCGAAACCGTGAGAGGGTAGTAGCTCCAGATTGGTGAGCTGCTCCATGTGCCAGTAGGGCCGACGTTGTCCGACCCGGTGCGCCTCCCAAAAGAGCGTGTCATCGCCTGTTGCCTTCGACTTCGCGATCTGCGCGCGAAACGGCAGGTCCCAACCCCATTGATCTATCCCCATCACGGTCGGCCCGCGGTCGAGCAGCCAATCAGTGGCGGCCGCGCTCATGCCCGTTCCCTTGGTCCAGAAGGCTTTGGTGCCCATCAGCTTGTCACGCCCGGTACGTATTAACACGATGGTGCTTTCATCCAGGCGTGCGCCGGTCTTGGCGAGCGCGGCCTCCATGTCCGCATCGGTAATGGGATCGTCATCAGTCTTATGCGTCATGTCGAGAACGACGCCGGGGCCGATGCATTTCTCCAGGGGGATCTGTTCGATAGTCTGCGCCGGCTTTCCGCCAGAAGTCGGGCCGTAGTGCCACGGCGCATCAATATGGGTTGTGGAGTGAACGCCCATTTTGGTGATGGTGTCGTCGGCCCAACCTACAAAGTCCTTGGGGAAGAGGCGGCGAGGCAGGCCCAAAAGCCATACAAGCAACTTTGCGGCTCCATGGGGCTTGTGCTTAATGCGCACCTGCATGAAGCGCGGGTCGCCAGCATTGAACTGTATGGGCTTTGAGAGGTCGATTATCTTCAATGAGCCCCTCCCCCGACAATACGGTTGGTAAGCGTTCCAATACCCTCTATCCCGACCTCGATCTGGTCGCCATTCTGGAGCAGGTGACCGGTTTCGATGCCGCTACCACCGGGGAGGGTCCCGGAGCCAAAGAATTCGCCTGGTTGGAGCGGCTCACAGAAAGATGCATGGGCAAGGACTTCTCCTAACGACCAGCGCGCGCCAGCTGTTCGCACTTCGCCAATACGTTCCCCATTGAGGCGAACATGGCCTTCGAGATTGCACCAGCGCGGTAGGATCTCATCAGCTGTCACGACGACCTTAGAAATGGCGTTGCAGAAGTGCTTCGCCTTCTGCGGTCCGAAGCCGGATGCCATCTCGTCAAGTTGCACGTCGCGCGCTGAAAAATCATTCAAAACCACAAAGCCGCCAATGGCGGACTCTGCTGTTTCGGGACACGCATTGAGAAGCGGATGAGCCAGCACGAAGCCCAGTTCAAGCTCGTAGTCGAGAGCGCTCGTATACGAGGGAACTGCCACATTGGTTGCATCGGTTACGAAAGTGAGATGATTGCCCATATAGTAGATAGGCTGCCGATACCACAGTGCATTCGGCTTCAGTTTGGGGAAGATCCTGCCAGTCAATTTTTCATATGTGCGCACGACGGGTGCAGCGCGGGGCATAAATCGTTTTACGAAACCGCGTGCCGCATTTATTGCATGCGCCTCGAAGAGCATGAAGTCGCGATAAGAGCGCGGCGAGAAGGGGATGACCACGTCATCTTTGCAGGTGGCCTCTGGATCGATGTTCTGTGCAGCCGCAGCGATTGCATCGCGCACATCGGGCGGTGCGCCGAGCAATGCCACGACGTCGCGATCCCATCGCGCGGTACTATTGCCTGAGGATGGCGCTAAGTGCTCCACCGCTTTCCCAACCGACACCCATCCATTGGATGTCAGGAGTTCCAGATGGTAGTCAGAGCCAAGTCGGATGCGCCGCAGCTTCATTGAGGTCTACTCGCCCGGTGCTTCTCACTATGCTTGGCCAAACCCTGGCAGCCACCTCTAATTGTTGCAAGATTGGTCACTTGTGCTCGTTCCCTGTGCGCCTCCCAACGGCGCGGACCGCACATCGCGGCTTGCTTTAGGCGTTGGGACCCTTATGACAGACTACGGAATGGCAGCGCGCGACGTTGTCATGTATCGGATATGAATTGCTGACCGTTTGGAGGACTTTACCCATGCATAAGCTCGCAAAGGCGACAACTGTCGTTCTTACGGCGCTCTTCGCCCTGGCTGTGACGGCTTGCTCCGGCCCCACTCCGAGCGAGTACTCTGGTAAGTGGAAAGTGGCTGACACCTCTGGAACGCCCTTCGAAATCACGTTGGGCGACAAGGGGACCGCGACGGGCAATCGCGCGGGCGAGGCTATGGAGGGCAGCTGGAAAAAGGAAAACGACGCTGTGATCATTTCCTGGAAGGATGGTTGGACCACTAAGATTGCCAAGGAAGGCGACGGTTATAAGAAGACGGCCTGGGATAAGGGTTTGACTGTTAACGATCCGCCGACGAATACCTCGAGCGCTGAGAAGGTAAACTAAGCGGACGCTACGAGGCAGCCAGGTCTCCTGCGGCGCACTAGAAGGACTGGTGTACGATTGGGTCGGCAGTGGCGGGCCTGCCTTCGCGTTGGCCCGCTTCAATCGCTCGTGCTTTCAAGGTGGAATCGATCGACGACGCTCGGCTGAATCACTCTCGCGTGCAAAGTCAGCAGGATTAGTTGCGCATCGAGACTATCGCCAGCAAGAAGCGAAGCATCTATTCGGCCTTCGATCTGATGCGCGAGATGATCGTCGTTTGAATTCGCGAACGCCACCGCCCCTGTCATGCAGTAGCCCACTAGCTCAGCGGCCGCTCGATAGGATTGAGGCGCTGGCTCGTCCCCGATCGCGTGATCATTAAGCAGGTTCACAACTGTCAGTTTTACGGCTTCTGGAACAAGCCTTGGGTGAACATCAACGGAGCGCAGCGCGTGGTCGAGCCGGCGCAGGTCTTGTGAGCGTCCGAAAATTCCAAACAGGCCAAGCGAAGATCGTCGTCGGGTCACAATGGTTTTCCATTTAGAGTCATTATTTTCGGCATAGCCGAAACTAAGAATGGCGTCGCTGCCAAGGACCGATTGCGTGCGATGCAAATTCCTGCCGATTGCGGGCTAATGCCGTCATCGTACAACCGCCCATGCCACAAGCAGATCGAGTCCAGCGCCAGGTTGGCGGCGGTAGGCTAAGCTGTAGCCTTCGAAGGCCGGACGCACCACCACCTATCATTATCGCGCGGGCGAGGACCTACTCTGTTGCAGCTGCGCCACGATTGGCATTTTTCATGGCTAGCTGTTGCTCCGATCCTGCGGAAGAGGGCGAAAATGCCCTTGCAGAGATGATATAGAAAAGGCTGACCTCTTCGTTCCATCGCCGCTTTATTTGGCAAGTCCCAACAGTACACGCGTCCTGCAATGCTGGAATTGTTCCAGATCATATATGTTGACTCTCCGAGTAAGGAATGAAACGAATGATCGGCGGGTTGGGGTCCAGTTGGATGCTCTAGGGGATGCCCTGAGCCTTGCCAAGCGAACTTCGGCAGTTGAGGGGCGGGGATGAATAGCAGCCCGAACAGTTGTGTGCGGTTTCTCGGCTTCGCAACAGCGAGCAAGATGCTCGCGATCTGGGCAATGGTGGCGCTCTTGGCCGTTCCCAGCGGATTGGCTCAAGCGCAAGACGCAGCGACACCACCAAATGGTGAAACGAACGACGACGCAGACCCGGCTGCCGTCTCCGGAACCGATGCCGGCGAGCAGGACGCGGAAGCCGCGACCGATGAAAGCTCTACGTTGCCTGAGGTTGTTGTCGAGACTGACGATGAACCGCGTCAGCCTGCTGATTCCGGCGCGGATCAAGGCCCGCAGGTTGCATCGGATGATACGTATGTGGCGACGCAGCCGGTGACTTCTACACCCGATGTTATCGGGCCTGTAGAGAGCACGGTACAGAGCGTCATCTTCGGCGCACCGGTGGAGGGCTCTACCCTGAACCGCGGCACAACCGGTGTCGACGGATACTTTGCGTCCGGCACATCGGGGTCCACCAAAACCAATACCGCGATCATGGATATTCCTGGTCAAGTGACCATCATCACCAGGGAATTTGCCGATGATATAGATGCTACTTTCCTGGGCAACGCGCTTCAATACGTGCCTGGCATCACAGTGCAACAAGGTGAGGGGCACCGCGATCAAATCAGTTTCCGCGGCCAGGAGACGACAGCTGATTTCTTTGTCGACGGGGTCCGCGATGATATCCAAACCTTCCGCGACCTTTATAACGTTGAAACCGTCGAAGTCCTCAAAGGGCCTTTGGCTATGATTTTTGGTCGCGGGGGCGGTGGCGGCGCCATTAACATCGTCACCAAGAAAGCAGACGGAATTCCGAGATATGCAGGCACATTCTCGACCGGCAGTTATGGGCGCGCGCGTTTTACCGCTGACGTCGGCCAGGCTGTGACGCCAGACTTCGCCGTGCGTCTCAACGCTATGTATGAAGATTCAGCAACGTTCCGCGATTTCTCCTACCTAGAGCGTTACGGCATCAATCCGACAGCAGCGTTCAAGCTGGGGGAGAAGACGACGCTGCACGTCAGCTATGAGTACAAGGTTCACGACCAGAACGTGGACCGCGGCGGGTCGTCGATTAATGGCCGACCTTTTGAGTACCCGATTGAGCGGTTCTGGGGTCAGCCTCTCGCGAGTTTCACTGAATTCGATGGTCATGTGACCACTGCCACTCTGCAGCATGAGTTTCATAATGGCGTGCAGATGCGCAACCATACGTTCTACGGAAAGTATGGGAAACTCTACCAGAATATCATGCCCGTTAGTGTCGTTGACCCCGCTACATCGACGTATACCGCAGGCGGTTATAAGAGTGATACCGACAGATCGAACTTCGTCAATCAAACAGACTTTTCGTATCGCTTCCGCCAGCACTCGCACGTTCGCCACACCGTCGTGGCGGGTACGGAGGTCGTGGTTCAAGACAACTTTGAGTTCCGCAATACGCCATCATTTAATTCTCCAAATTCGGGCATCAGCACAATAGGCAACATACCCACGTCGAAGCCGACAATCTTCAATAACGTCTTTTATGATCAGCCGAACCGGCGGCGCCAGACCGACGTCACGACATGGAGTGCTTACATCCAGGATCAGGTCGAAATCACGCCCTTCTTTGAACTCATCGCTGGCGTTCGCTTTGAGAGCTTCGATATTGACTTTGCAAATACCCTCAGCGGTTTTCGGTCAAACAGAGTGGACAATGAATGGTCACCACGAGTGGGGACGGTCTTTAAACCCCATGATCACCTTCACTTCTATTTGAGCTATGCAAAATCGTTCCTGCCCGCGAACGGTGACAACTTCGGCCAGCTTGACGTCACGCGTCGGGACCTGGAACCGGAGGAATTTGAGAACTACGAGGGTGGGTTTAAGTGGACGATTGCACCCCGCCTACTCATGCAGGGCGCGATCTATAATCTCGATAGGAGAAATCAGCGTGTCACCGTCGGCGTGGATGAGTTTGCTTCCGTCGGCTTGACGAGGACCAGGGGTGGCGAGCTAGAGATCAATGGCTATCTCACGGACAACTGGCAGGTGTTTGGTGGTTATGCGCTAACCGACTCTGAAATATTGGACGCCGGAACCGATCTTACGCGTGTCGGCAACTCCGTCGAGTCGGTTCCGTTGCACAGCTTCTCTATGTGGAACAAGTATCAATTCAACCATCAGTGGGCCGCGGGACTTGGCATCGTCCACCAGTCCA
>JAUVPN010000130.1 GCA_030598645.1 Hyphomicrobium sp.
CGGCGCAAATGCCAGCCCAACCAATTCGAAGCACGGCGAGACAGCCCCGACCATGAGACTTGTTTGAACAGGCCGATTAGAAGCCCAAGAGATAGGCCCGCCGCAACGGACAGAAAATCTAAGGATGGAAGATTAGCGGCCAGGCGAGGCCAGCTTTCGCTTGCAATGGGTGTACCGACGGCAAGGCCCGCAGCCGCCATTAGCCCGAAGGCCAGCATGGAAATGAAGTTGAGTGCCGATCTCATGGTGGTCCTTGCCGCCTGCCGACTAAAGACAAACGCACTCGCCAGCGTATCCCGCGGCCCGCAACAGAACACTAACCGTTGGCGTTCAAAAATCGGTTAACTATAGCGGCGGTGGTTTCCACAACTGAACGCAAGCAACGCTGAAGCCTCATCGGCGTGCGATTGACATGCCACATACCTAGGCGCAAGATTAGATGCATATGCCAAGGGAGGTTTACGAAAATGTTGCCACCCGGCCAGCTCGTGCCACCTAGCGCGACGTCTTAGTCAACGACATCGGCAGGTGGCCTACTCTGACAGTTCGTAAATCTTTGACGGATGGTCTGCGCCTTTAAGATTGGACGCGTGGTGATCGCTTGGGTGCTGCCGGCCAGCATGAGAGGTAGAGCAATGTCGGCGGGCATGATGGGGGATCAGTCCGATGGAAAACAAACAACTATCCGTAACGACTTAATGTGATCGAGTAGGGCTATAAGCAGCGGAGATATGGCGTTCGGATCCATAGGCACAGGTCTGCGAGGCCTGGAAGCCGTAATGATGAGACCGCAACACGACCGCTGATCAAGTGAAGCGCCCATGATCTATTAGCCCGGAAAGCGGTCTGCTTTCCGGGCTTTCTGTTGGGTCGCCCTGTCGCAATATTCGCTAAAGAACCAATTCAATATCCGCCACACTCTATATGTTATGTTGTGTATTTGATGGGGCATTATTGACCCAAAAAGCGAAGTATATTCGTAGAAAATTCACTGTTTCCCGTTACAGCTAAAATAGGGACAGGATGATTTGTATTGTGACTCAGCGTATTACACTTCTTATCTCTCACTAACTTGCATTAAGTATTTCGTAACCTGTTTAAGTTGTATGGTAATTTAGCCCCCAATCGCTTCCATCGGGGCAGAGCGCATGGATTTTTGGCGGTTCATAGCTTTCCGTCAGTCCATAAGCTGATGCGCAATGCTGCCGAGTAGGCGAGAGCCCCGGAGTCGCGCCATGCGCGCCAGCGAACCAGGTGTCAATTCTGATGGCACACCCAAAGATGGATTTGCCACACCGGTGGAAGATGTGGCTGTAACTCCAACCCATGCGTCGATCCGACAAGAGGCTGCCGACCATCGCCGCCCTCATTGGTTCCACGCTGGTCCGATAGATGCTGCCACCGCAGCGACGTTAGCGCGAGCGGGCTTCGCTGGCCTCTTATTGATCCTACTAATTGGCGGACTCGGGTCTGCCGTTTTAACCGGACCCCAAAGCTGCTTAGGCTGTGATGATCCGTCGGTCGCCACCCTCACCACGCAGGCCTCAGGCAAGGTGGCCCGAGCTTCGCGCCTCGAATATACCGCGATAGGGGAGGTCATTCACAAGCTTGAACATCTGCCTTCCCAATGGGAGAACGATAGGAACACACTTTCCAAGACGGCGAAATTTCATACTGAAAAACCGCCTAGGCGTCCCATAATGGCTGCCACTAAAGCCGAGGACAGCGGCGCTCGTTCGCCAATGACAACCTCGGCGACGGGTCGGCTATATCAACCGAAATCGCTGTCAGAAGGTGAACCATCCACCACTAGCCATAAGCTTCCGGCCCTTGCGGCAGAGGTTGCAGATGCCGCCCCGCGATCGCTGAAGCTTTCTGCAACCAGCAACGTTACAAATGATATCGCCTCCCCGCAGTCGATGCTTGCCGTTGAGCAATCGCCGGTCAACGAAATTTACGCACGCGATGTTCAGGTTCGGGAACGCGAAGTATCAATCCCGATATCGGTCGAAAAGAAAACACAACTGGACCGTTCTGTCACACAGCCGGGTACATCCCCCAGAGCAAAATCGAAACGGCGGGCCCGCATTGCAAAAGCGCGGAAGAAGGCTCGGGCCGCCTCGAGCGATAAAGTTCCAGGTTGGGCCAAGAAGATGTACGGCGGTAGCTGGCAGGACAGCGCGTTCGCATACCAGTACCGCTGAACGCAACTGCGCGACTGTCAAATGCCGGCGCCGTCCATCATTGCATCGTCGTGCACTATTTTGGCCTTTAGTCTGACACAACGCATGTCCACCCTAGCGGCATGAAACTTTCTTCTTACCTCTACTGGTTAGTCCCCGCCGCAATCACGCTCGTTTGTGTTGCCGCCACGACTTCTGCCGCAAGTCCATACGCTTGGCGATCTGGCGCCACGATCAAAAATACCGAAACATTGGCACAACGCATTCCGCCCCCACCCGATTTTGAGCGCGTAGGCGTCCCATCCGATAGTTGGGCGGCATGGCTTCGGGGCCTGCCCTTAAAGCCAGCTAGTGCGCCGGTACTGCTCTACAATGGAGCGGCGAAGTGGCGCCAAGACGTGCATGCCGCGGTGATCGACATCGACGTAGGAAAAAGAGACCTTCAACAATGTGCAGATGCGATCATGCGCTTACGCGGCGAATGGATGTTTGCCACCGGCCGCAAGCAGAAGATCGGCTTTAACTACACCGATGGCAAGCGCCGACGCTTCACGACTCGACGCAAACACGATTATGCGTCGTTCAAGAAGTACATGACGCTCGTATTTGCATACGCAGGAACCTACTCACTTGAACGAGAGCTAAAAAAGGTGCCTAGCCACGACATGCAGATTGGCGATGTTTTCATCAAGGGAGGCTTTCCCGGTCATGCCGTTCTCGTTGCCGACATGGTTGCAAACCCGCAGACCGGCGAGAAGCGCTTCCTACTGATACAAAGCTTCATGCCAGCGCAGGAGATGCACGTCCTAAAGAACCCGGCCTCGCCCGACGCCTCGCCCTGGTACACAGCCAACCTCGCCGACACACTTGTGACGCCCGAATGGACATTCCCGGAGGGTGCCTTACACCGCTGGCCCTAGACGGCAGGCTGAGTAGACATTGAGTCTATCTGGCCAAACCAATGATAGCCAAGCACATGATAAAGTAGACAGCGAAGGCGCCGGCCGTCTTAAGCCCCGCGTCCGTCCCGGCATGAGTCATCAATTCGTAAACACCAAAGCCAAGGCCGAGAAACCCGATGGCGGCAATAACGAGCGCGATAGTCAGACCGGCAATTCCTTGCATGGAATTTTCTCCCTCGAATGTCTCTTGACTGAAAGGTGACCGCGTTGATGTCGGCGGCGACCCTCACGTGCCAATCTTATCGCGCCGGCGCGGTGCGCTCAAGCTCTGCGCTTGTTAGATGGGGACCGTCAGGCACCGCATCCAATGGACGGGTCACACTATGGAGTATCGTCGAGGCAGTTAGCAGTAACAAGGTCAACACAAATACGATCCCCCTCGCCTCGTTCCCCAACACTCATTTAGCCTCTATCGGGCGCACGACTGGAGCCGTGACGACCAGAAGAAAGAACGGCTGGACTAACCCCGACAAATAGATAGGAAGTTCGTTAATTGCGCCTGTGAACCGATGGATGACTGTTGCCAACGTTGCCTGCTATCCCTGTGGCCGGAACAACTATACCCGATGGTTACTTGCGAGCAGCGACTAACGCTTCGGGCAACTCAGCTGCGAAGATGGCCAAATCTTCATCACGCCCACAGCTTACGCGAAGGCATCGATTAATCGGTGCAACGTTTGGCATGCGTACAAACACATCACGCGCAATAAGCTCCTCCATCACGCGCCTTGCGAAAGCACCATCACCCCCGCAATCAATGGTGACAAAGTTGGCTGCTGAGGGAATGGAAGTGAGACTGTTCGCAACTGCGATCTCAGCAATCTTTTCCCGCGCACGCGCGATCTTAGTCGCCGCCTCGGAAAGATAAGCTTGGTCCGCCAACGCGGCGAGCGCGCCGATCTGGCCTACACGATTTATGCCGTAGTGGTTGCGGATTTTCTCGAAGTGCCCGATGAGCGATGCTTCGCCAATGCAATAGCCTATCCGCCCACCTGCAAGCCCGTAGGCCTTGGAAAAGGTTCGATAACGCAACACCTGCGGGTGCAGTACATCCATTGGCAGCAATTCGCCGGCTGGAGCGGTGTCGCAGTAGGCTTCATCAAGACACAGGAGCATGCCGTCGGGCAACCGGTCGGTGAGTTGCTGCATGGCAGGCGCGGGCCAGAACGTGCCCATGGGATTGTCTGGGTTGACAACGTAAATCAGGCGCGCGTTCTCTCGGATGGCCGCATCGATCAGACCATCAAGATCTTCATGATCGTTCTTATAGGGAACGCACACTAGACGCCCACCACCGCCGGCCACATGGAAACTGAAGGTCGGATAAGCGCCGCACGACATGACCACTGCACCGCCCGGTTCTAGCGCGAGCTTCACCGTCAGCCCTAAGAGCCCGTCGATACCCTCACCGATAACAATGTTATCGATGCTTAGGTTATGGAATTGTGCTAGCGCATCGCGCAGCTCGTAGCTCTCGGGATCGCTATACTGCCAGTTATCACCCGCGGCCACCTCCATGGCAGCGATAGCTTTGGGTGATGGACCAAAGACGCTCTCATTTGCGCCCAAACGCGCCCGAAAGCGACGGCGGCGCGCGCGTTCTAGCGCTTCCGGCCCCACGAAGGGGACGAATGCAGGCAGCCCTTTGACGAGGGCACTGAGACGCGGGCGCGGCATGGGGCGGTCCGTGGATCGACTAGTCGTTGCGCCCGAATACTCACAACAGCTCATACGCGCAAGCTGTGTGCACGACGTTCGACTCTGCCAGCGCGTCTATAGCTCGTGCTTCACTCCTCAAATCAAGCCCAACTCAGCCAGCTCGCGACGCATTTCGGGCGGCAACATTGCAAGCCGCTTGTCAACCGAGCCAAAATCAGTGGGTGCATCGTCAGGCAAGAGATACCTCCAGCCTTGAAACGCGCGACGTGGCAAAGGGCGCACAGGAACGAGCTTTTCATCGAGCAACAGCAGGCAACACCGTGTGCCATTCTTCTTATGACCGTCCTCGAACCCTACGAGGCGCTGGCGCGCCTGAATCATACCCTTAATGACCCAGTAGATCGAACCGCCATCAAGGAGCTCGTCTTGGCGTTTCGGAGCTTGGAAGGTGGTGTGGAACAACCTAGGCTCAAGACCCGCTTTCTTCTGCTCCTCCACGCGCCCTGCTTGCCAGGTACCGAGTTCCTCGACCGAGGCCGCGCCTACGCACAACTTGATGAGATGTAATGTCATCGCCCTTTTTCCCTGAGCGTCCCCAGTGGAACATGACCCAGCACGGGAGCTACCGCGAGACCAAACAACAAACATCCACATAGATTGTGCCGGTGCGGGCTACTGAACCGCGCATGACCCGGCATATTGCGCAAAAACCGGCTGACCTAGAAGCCCGAAGTGCCGCGAGTGAACTGCCGGGTGCGCACCCATTGCTGGGTCCTTATCGTAGATCGTCGTCAGATTGAGGAAACCCTCGTTGACAACCTCCAGGAAATGGTTGGCATTGATAGCACGTACGATTTTGAGCGTTCCCGGGTTGTCGCGACCGTCAATTAGAAGGCTCGCTGATTGCCCATCAAGATCAATCTCGGTGATCTTGAAGGTCAACCGCGCGGTCGCCTTCGAATTGAATTTGCCGTCTTCATAAGTCCCGGCATTACCCGATTCAAAAGTGCACTCAAAACCATTAGGCGCCTCCTGCACTCTTGCGGGGACCACGAACACAAAGCTGGCCGCTACAAGCGCAAGACTAACAACAGACATAAACTGCATGATCACCCCCTCGCGTGAACCCTAACACCCGCACCATCGTGCGGTGCTGCCATATTCCCGGCGCATTGAACCCCGGGATCGGCCTACGCGCAACTGCGCCGAATTTCCACAGCACCCCAACGCCAGCCGTGCATCGGAACGCCTCATATCCGCCCCGATTGGGGAATCGATAGCAAAGACAGAAGGGTGGGAAGAAGGGCAATGGTTCGGCAAGGGGTATTTGGGCTCTCAGTAATATTGAGCGCACTCACCTGCGGGTGCACGTCTATATCGAACGGCAGCGCACCGGCTATCATGACCAAGCCCCCACTGACCGGCGATGCGACGGGCTTCACCTACGAACTCTCCGATAAAGAGAAGAAATTCAGCTGCAAAAAGCTGACCGGCGTCATGCAAGTGCGCATCCTGCAAATGCGTGGGATGGAGGGGCCCGCAAGCTCATCGCTAGCTGCGCGTAGTTTGCATAGCGTTAGCCAGACCGTATTCGGCGCAAAGGCTAGGGCCGGTGATCCTGAAGAGCAGTACACCCAAGATCACGCCATGCTTGAGGCCTATAACCGGCAACTCGCCGCCAAGAAGTGCAAGTCGATCGATATTTCGGCCGAACTGAAGGCCGTCGCGAGTACGAACAGCACGCCAGCCTCAAAACGCGCCACGAATAACTCGCAGAATAAAAAACCCTGATCATAGCGTTGCCCGAGAATCATTCGACCCTTGATCCTGGTGCGGAATTTCTGGTGTAGATTTGAGCATCGTTGGCAAACTCGGGGCAAGGAATGAGCGCGCGACAAGATCTCGACGTCGACGAACGACCGACAAGCCTTCCCTGGCCGCCAATCTTGTTGGCCATCGTGGTCGCTGCGGCTGTGCTGCTAGGCCAAACTTCGCCGTTGCCGTGGCCAGGGCTTGATGATCTCCCAGCACGCATTGTGGGGGTTGGTTTCGGAGCCGCTGGTATCGTGCTGCTGACGGCCGCAATTCTAACCCTGCGCCGGCATGGTACAACGGTGCAACCTAACGCCGGCGCAACTACCCTGGTCACCACAGGGCCCTTTGGCTTTTTCCGAAATCCGATTTATCTCGGCGATGCCTTGATCTTGTTCGGCTTGGCCGAAATCACCACGAACATCTGGTTTGTGATTGGAGCACTTGTGTTTGGGCTGTTGGTCACGTGGTTCGCAATCATGCCCGAGGAACGCCATCTGGAGCGACGCTTCGGCCAGGCTTATCTTGACTACAAAGCAACGACACGCCGATGGTTGTGAGGGGAAGGCGATGGCCACCGATTACGGTGAGAAGGAACGTGCTTTTATCCACAGCCTCAAAGAAAATAGTGGGCGCGACCTCGACGAATGGATGGCGGCAATTGGCGAGCAGGATCTATCGCATCGCAATGAAATCATCGACTGGCTGCGCGAACAGGGTTTCATTTTCTCCAAGGCATCCTGGCTGGAACGAATTCACCACAACGGTGGGCGACCGATCTATGCTGACGCTGCGACAACTAAACCGGATGCGGTGCGCAAACGTTGGGACAAAAATGAAAGCTTGGCGGTATCCCGCTTATCAGAGCCAAAAGAGGCCGGCTCTGCAG
>JAUVPN010000128.1 GCA_030598645.1 Hyphomicrobium sp.
GGTCTGATACCTTTGGTGAAGGTCTTCACCACGAAGGAATTGGAAGACAGCTTGACGAATGCCGGTTTTGAGATCGACTATCAATGGCGACCGGGTAAAAGCAAGGCCGTGTTTATTATAGCAAAGAAGGTTGCCCAGTAGGAAGCTTCCTATATATGCCGTGCGTCCTGAGCTCGCCGGACGAACTCTTATGCCCGGCCCCGTTACCCGCATGGCGCCAACTCACATTAATAGTGTGAAGGAAGTCAGAAAGCTTGACGTGGATCAACGGCTATCCCAATAGCGGCAAGACCGTCGCAATTCTTTATGGACGGATTTATAATTCTGTGTCAGCGCTAACCAAATCCACTCTGCTAATGATGCCTTTTCAACTGCGCTCGCACGGCGCTTAGCACAAAGACCGACGGAGACTTTAATGCCGGACAGCATGTATAAAGTGATCGAGTTGATCGGTGTCAGTAAAAAGTCATGGGAGAAAGCAGCCAAATCAGCAGTCAAGGAAGCTAGCAAGCACCTGCGAGACCTGCGAGTGGCTGAGGTCGCCGAGCAGGATCTCGTGATTGAAGATGGCAAGGTTGTCGCCTATCGCACTAAGGTGAGGGTCTCCTTCAAGTATCAAGGCACGAGCTAAGGCTCGGAAGCGGCTCAGGCTACTCTCTCAGCGGCTAGGTGCCGCTCTTACAATAATTGGCACCTAGCTGCCGAGCATGTCCGCTCTTGGGGCTAAAGCGGACATCCCTGATGAGCGCTCCAATGTCCGCTTTTGACCCAAAGCGGACATGCAGAATTTGAGACAACGAGTTCAGTCAGGATAAAAGAAAGCCGCTGATCCTAAGAGGCCGAAACCGTTCAATTTCTACTTTACCGGGCGAAGGGCACACTCTTTGATATGCGGCGCTTTGCCGTTTGGGCGTTGATGCGCGTCAATGTGGATGTACTTTGTGTATGTACTTTTCACGCGTTTAGTTACGCTTGCGCATCAAGCGTTCTACGGCGAGTGACTTGTATATGAGTAGTTCGGCCACTCCAATCAGCACTGACAAACCAGTCGCCCCATCGGGCACCGATCCTTTTGCCGAGGCCTGGGCCTACTGGGTCGACGCGTGTCAGCGTGCGGTGCTCTTCCTGGACGTCATGCAGCAGCGCAGTGAGCGCTACCGGGAGCATGCGGCGAAAACGGCGCCGCACGTGCTGAAGTTCGGTTGCGAGCTCATTCTGGACGGGCGCAGGCTTCCGCGGCCGGTCAATTACGCTCTGGTCCGCATCGTGCCGCCTGAGGGTGTCGAGATCGGCGCAAACCATCGGCCATTCGTCATCGTTGATCCGCGCGCTGGCCACGGCCCCGGTATCGGGGGGTTCAAGGCAGACAGCGAGATCGGTGCCGCACTCAAGGCTGGCAACCCATGCTACCTCATAGGTTTCTTGCCGGACCCGGTCCCCGGCCAGACGATCGAGGACATCGCTCATGCCGAGGCTGCCTTCCTCGAGCGCGTGATTTCTCTTCATCCTGAAGCCGAGGGGCGGCCAGCTGTGATCGGCAACTGTCAGGCCGGGTGGGCGATCATGATGCTCGCAGCTGTTAGGCCTGATCTGTTTGGTCCTGTCGTCGTAGCCGGCTCGCCACTGTCGTATTGGGCGGGCGTGCACGGACAGAACCCCATGCGCTACACGGGCGGGCTGTTAGGCGGTAGCTGGCTCGCGGCTTTTTTCGGAGACCTAGGGAACGGCCAGTTCGATGGCGCGTGGCTTGTCACGAACTTTGAGAACCTCAACCCTGCAAACACGCTTTGGACGAAGCAATACAACGTTTACTCCAAGATCGACAAAGAGCCGCCGCGGTATCTTGAATTCGAGCAGTATTGGGGCGGACTCGTTCTACTCAATGCAGCGGAAATGCAATTCATCGTCGATGAACTGTTTGTCGGGAACAAGCTTTCCACAGCAGAGATCGTATGGTCCGATGGTTCCCGCGTCGATTTGCGCAACATCCGCTCACCCATCCTCGCCTTCTGCTCAAAGGGCGATAACATCACACCTCCCCAGCAGGCACTGGATTGGATCCTCGACCTTTACGCAAGTGTCGATGACATTAGGGCGCACGGTCAAACTATCGTTTATGCGGTTCACGAGTCGATCGGTCATCTCGGCATCTTCGTCTCAGGCTCTGTCGCGAAAAAAGAGCATGACCAGTTTGCGAGCAACATGGATTTGATCGATGTGTTGCCGCCAGGTCTCTACGAAGCAGTGATGACGCCCAAGGATCCAAAAAATTCGACAGCCGACCTGATCAGCGGCGACTATCTCGTGCGTTTTGAAGCCAGAACGCTTGACGACATCCGGGCGCTAGGCGGCAACGATGAGGAAGACGATCGCAAGTTCGCGACGGCTGCAAGAGTGTCGGAGATCAATCTCGGTCTTTATCGCACGTTCATTCAACCGTGGGTGCGGCTCTGGGCCAATGAAGAGTTTGCGGAATGGATGCGTCGGCTTCACCCTCTGCGCCTGCAGCACGAGATATTCTCGCGCGCCAATCCGTTGATGGGTCCCCAGTTATCATCTCTCGAATACGTGCGGGAAACCCGCCAACCGGTCTCGGCGGAGAATACTTTCTGGGAAGCGCAGGAGAGGCTTTCGGACTGGATCAAGACGTCGTTGGACGCCTATCGAGACGTTCGTGATCACATGCTAGAAGCATCCTTCCACGCGGCTTTCGGCTCGCCTCTCCTGCAGGCGCTCGTCGGGCTCAAGGCGTCCGATTCCAGCCCACGTCGCAGGCCGAGCATGGACGCCGCGCACCGCGCCTTGGTCCATCAACGGATCGAAGAGCTGAAGGACAGGATCCCGCAAGGAGGTCCGCGAGAGGCGGCGATACGGGCGCTCCTGTATATACGCTTGCCGGAAGGCGTCGCCGACGAGCGCGGTTTTCGGTTCCTTCAGCGGCTTCGAGATGAGACCGGTCGAGGTCTCACGCTTGCGGCATTCAAGACGCTCTTGCGCGAGCAGTATTTCATGCTGTTGCTCGATGAACCTCATGCCGTCGAGGTGATCCCTGAACTGCTCGCCAAGGACCCTGACCTGGCCTACCGCCTGGCAAAGAACCTACGCCGCTTGATTGACGTCGTAGGCGTGCGGAGCAAACTGGGAAAGACTCGTTTGGCGGAGATCGAGTCCCTCTTCGAACGCGGCGGCCTCAGTGGAGTTTCTCTGATTGCTGATCGGGAAGATAAGCATTTAGGAACTGTTCACCCGGTGCGGCCCCATGCAGCCAGGAGTACGAAGCACGTCTGAGCAAAGCGCGGACGGGCCGAGCACAATATGAAGCCTCGGACAAAACATGAGAAATACGAACGTTTAATTGCGGCAACCAAGGGCCTGCCGGCTCTCGCAACAGCTGTCGCTCATCCCTGTGATGAAACCTCGCTCCGGGGAGTACTAGACGCGGCTGAAGCAGGAATTATTGCCCCGATTCTCGTCGGCCCTCACGAGAGGGTCCGCAGCCTTGCAAATTCGCTCAATCTCGACATCGAAGTCATCGAAGTCATCGATGTCCCACACAGTGTGGCGGCTGCTGAGAAAGCCGTCGAACTCGTCCGAACGGGCAAGGCCGAACTTTTGATGAAAGGCAGCCTGCATTCGGATGAGCTACTGGGAGCAGTCACGAAGCGAGAAACTGGACTCCGCACAGGGCGGCGCATCAGCCACGTCTTCGTTATGGACGTTCCCACTCATCCCGAGACGCTATTTATTACCGATGCGGCTGTGAACATCGCACCCGATCTCATGGCCAAGCGCGACATCGTTCAGAATGTCATTGATCTCTTTGTCGGGCTTGATCTTGGCACGCCGAAGGTTGCAATTTTGTCAGCGGTCGAGACGGTGACTGAGAGCATTCCCTCAACGATTGATGCGGCCGCTCTCTGCAAGATGGCCGACCGAGGTCAGATCACCGGCGGAGAGCTTGATGGGCCGCTGGCGTTTGACAATGCTGTCAGCCCCGAAGCTGCACGAATCAAAGGCATTAAATCTTCCGTGGCAGGTCAGGCGCAGATCCTGGTCGTGCCCGACCTCGAGGCGGGCAACATGCTCGCCAAGAATCTGACGTTCCTCTCGAATGCCGATGCGGCTGGCATCGTCCTTGGCGCGCGCGTTCCGATCATCTTGACGTCGCGTGCGGACAATCTCAGGACGCGGATGGCGTCCTGTGCGGTGGCCATGCTTCTCGCCCACAGCAAAAGGGCGAAGGAACCGATCCAGGCTTGAGAGCCATGTCCGACACCATCCTCGTGGTCAACGCCGGAAGCTCGAGCATTAAGTACCAGCTATTCGCGGTTGGCGCTGATGACTGGCTCGAGCGGCGCATAAAAGGGCAGATAGAGGGCATCGGCACTCGCCCTCGGCTGCTGAGCAAAAGCGCCACGGGAGAGACACTCATCGATGAGACATGGGCCCCGGCGGAGGTAAGCAACGTTCCGGCGGCGCTCGACAAGGTCGTTAGCTTCTTGCGCGGTCAGATTGGGGGAGAGCTACCGATTGCGATCGGTCACCGTGTTGTGCACGGCGGCCCCGATTATAGCGAGCCGACCATTGCCAGCGATGCAGTCCTTGATCGGCTTGAGCTCTTGGTTCCGCTGGCTCCTCTCCATCAGGCAAATAACCTTGCTCCAATTCGCGCAATCCTAACGCGACAGCCTCAAGTACTGCAGGTTGCCTGCTTCGATACAGCATTCCATCGAGGCCATCCGGAGGTCGCCGATCGCTTTGCGATCCCCGAAGAGCTTTATTCGGAAGGTGTGCGTCGCTACGGATTTCACGGCCTGTCGTACGAGTATATTGCGAACCAGCTTAGTGAGGTCGCGCCCGAAATTGCCGACCGTCGGGTCATTGTTGCGCATCTCGGCAGTGGCGCGTCCATGTGCGCCATCGCTGAGGGGAGAAGCGTGGAAAGTACGATGGGTTTCACGGCGCTCGATGGTCTTCCCATGGGAACACGGCCCGGTCATCTCGACCCCGGCATTGTTCTCTACCTCATGAGCGAGAAGCAAATGAGCGCCAAGGCGATCGAGCGCTTCCTTTATAACGATTGCGGTCTCAAAGGCCTTTCGGGAATCAGCAACGATGTGAGAGAATTGCTCGAGAGCGCAGATCCGCGGGCCAAGCTCGCGCTGGAATATTTTGTCTACCGCATCGCACTCTTTACTGGAATGCTTGCAGCGGCGATGGGCGGCATCGACGGTTTCGTTTTTACGGCGGGCATTGGCGAGAACGCAACCGCTATCCGCGAAGCGGTTGTGCGCCGCCTTTCATGGCTCGGCCTCGCACTCTCCGTCCAGGAAAACGCAAAGGGTGCACTGCGTATTTCGCGCAAGCGGTCGCGCGTTGCCTGCTTTGTCATTCCGACCGACGAGGAGCTGATGATTGCTCGCCACACGCTGCGTGTGCTGCGAGGAAAAAAACCGGTACTGCTTGAGGAGAGACGGGCATGATTGATATCTCATCGTTGGCGCTTCTTAAGGGGAAGAAAGCACTCGTCGTCGGTATCGCCAATAATCAATCGATTGCATGGGGCTGCGCCAAGGCCTTTCACGCGTTCGGAGCCGACCTGGCAATCACGTATCTAAACGAGAAGGCCAAGCGGTATGTCGATCCACTTGCCAAGGAGGTGGAGGCTTCCATTTACATGCCCCTCGACGTTCAGAAGCCAGGCGAATTGGAGGCCGTTTTCGAGACGATTAAGAAAAAGTGGCGCAAGATTGATATAGTTGTGCACTCGATTGCTTTCGCTCCAAAGGAAGATCTGCAGGGGCGCGTCGTCGATTGCTCTAAGGATGGGTTCCTGCTCTCTATGGAACTTTCATGCTGGTCCTTCATTAGGATGGCAAAGTTAGCCGAGCCACTCATGAAGAACGGCGGAGCCCTATTCACCATGACGTACTATGGCTCCCAAATGGTCGTCGAAAACTACAACATTATGGGGCCGGTCAAGGCAGCGCTGGAGTCAGCAACGCGTTATCTGGCAGCCGAGCTCGGACCCAAAGGCATCCGGGTCCACGCGATCTCTCCTGGCCCCCTGAAAACGCGGGCGGCATCGGGAATAAGCGACTTCGACAAGCTCATATTAAAGGCACAATCGAAGGCGCCGAGCCGCAGCCTGGTCTCGATCCAGGACGTCGGGGTCGCGGTCGCATTCCTCGCGATGAACGGAGCCAAGCTGATCACCGGCGAGACGCTCTATATCGATGGCGGCTATCATATTATAGACTGACGTACGATCCACGATGCCTTGCCGTTGAACGAATTGCCCGGCAGTCGGAACAATCTAACGCATCGCGCGCAACCAACTAATCGCTGTCGCTGTCACGCATTGACTGGTCGGCCCCCATTTTTGGGCTGGCCTGACGGTCGTCGTTATGTCCCATAAGGCATCGAGTGATCAGCTGCGTGCGTTTTGACCCCGCATGTAGTTAACCTACAATCATTGAAATCGGAATCGTGGCCCTTGATCAAGAACAAGCTGTAGTGACCCGCGCAACATAGTCGCGTACTGGCTCGAGCCCGGCTTCATAAATCGCCTTGCAACTGGATGGGTGATACGTGACCGACGTGCAAAACTACGTTGCTTCCGAAACCCTCAAGGACGGTACCCCTGTCACGATACGTGCGATCCGCACTACTGACGGAAGTAGCATCCTCGACGTGTTCGAGGCTGTAGATCGTGAGTCCATCTATACGCGCTTCTTCGCTTATAAGAAGGAGCTGACGGATGCAGAGCTCCGGCAAATTACCGAAGTAGATTTCGATCATGTAGTAGCACTGGTGGTCACGACACCGGCGGAAGATGGCGAGAAGCTGATTGGCGGTGGGCGTTATTTTGCCGAGGTTGCACCCAATTCCTCTCAAAGCGCAGAAGTAGCCTTCATGACCGATGATCATTACCGCGGACGCGGTGTCGCGAGCCTCATCTTGAGACATCTTGTCCGCATCGGCCGCGAGCAGGGTCTGGTGCGGTTCGAGGCGGACGTGCTCGCGCAAAACCAGGCAATGCTTTCCGTCTTCCGTCGCAGCGGATTATTGATGAAGCAGCGAAGCGTCGGCAACATCATTCATTTGACGCTTGCGCTGGATTCAGATCCTGGGCCCACGCCGTGATGGGGATCTGGGTCGGAAAGACCGTCACCGAAATAGTAAGCTTACCGTCTCCGCGGAGCTCCACTGCGGTGAGACACCTTGGCGTCATTAATGGGCGGCTCCGCTACTCAATCGCTCCTTCTTGTAAGAAGAACGAGGCATGCGCCCTCGACAACATGCCACCGGGCACGGTGCGCGCGTCGAATCCTTGCTGCAGGAGCAGCCGGGTCGCGTAATATGCGCGCTGCCCCGAGCGGCAAATCACCTGGATCGTCTTGTCGTGTGGCAGTTCGTCCAGCCGGGCCCGTAACTGCCCGAGGGGAATGTTGACGGCGCCTTCGATGTCTTCCACCGCGAGTTCGAACGGTTCACGCACGTCGAGGATCACGCCTTCGCCCACTTCGTGCCA
>JAUVPN010000251.1 GCA_030598645.1 Hyphomicrobium sp.
AACCCGGGACTTTGTCGCGCACGCACCGGCGCTCCGTAACGTTGGCGAGTGGCAAATTCGCGGTGATCGAAAAATCGCGCGCTACGCAGCTGTGATCGTCGGTACGGGCCCGCCCTCCCACGCGAACACCCAGATCTGTCCTTGGCGGACATTCTGGACCAGGTGGGGCCTGAAAGCGGCAAGGCACTGCCCCCGCAGTCTTGCCGATGGATAGAACACACCATTGCCGCCCGATTGCAGAATGGCGCGTGCCAACGTCTGCCCTGCGGGATAGGCGACGTCTGCGTCAGCGCTCAGGACGTCCTCGTCCGGACAACCGCTCAAATCATGAAATCGCGCGACAAATCCGGCGAAGAGTTCGCGATTGGCCGTCACGTTCTCATAGACATCGACATACGAAAGTTCCCGGGTCAGGTGCCAAGCCACCGCGGCTTGCGCGGTTCGTGTTGCCTCGTCTCCATGGGCCGCATACCAGGCGCCGCGCTCAGGCCCATTGAAACGGTTGCCGATCACCCGCGCATAGCAAAACGCGGCATTAGTGTAGGTCCAGCCATAGCCATGCGCCTCGGTGAGCAGTTCAGATGGATCGATACCGGTTGGGATGGCAATGTCCGGCGTCAGCATTCATGAGACGGATTGAGGGGATTTGTCTGTATAACATCATAAAATTCGCCATTTGTTCTAAGCCGACCCAGCCGCGTTGAAGTAAGGGCGGGCTGTTGCATGACCTAACCGTGCGGCGCCACGACCCCGGCACGGGTGACCTGGGACGCGTCGTTGGGGGGGGGGATCGGCATCGACACAGTTCTGGATGAAACAGGTCTTGTTGAGCTCACACGCCAATGGGACGATGAGCTCTATTGTGCCTGGCACGGCCGCATAGCCAAGGCCGCAATAGTTGCGACGGTGGTTGTGACAGTTATGGCTCCAATCGGTTCTTGTCGGGTCTCAGTGGATGGCGAGGCAACGGCGCACAGCGTTGTTCAAGCTTATGAATAGGTGCCTGGTTTGCCCGCGGATGCGTTAACGCTGTCCTTGGAAATAGCAGCGCTCGCGCAACACAGCCATTGACGCCGCCCGGTGCCGGTTTTTTAAGTTGTCGAGCGTCGATAACAGGCAAAAGCAACGCTGGCGCCTGACAGACATGGCGAGCGGGTGGCACGGCCGGTGAAGACATCCCCACCCAATACTGTGACACAGAGTTCTTCTACCAGCGAGCGAGACACTCATCTGATGCCACCGACAGGAGCGCCCCAAGCGACGAAATACATTCTCGCTGATGCGTTTGATTGGCGAACCGCAAGGATCGGCGCATGGCTTTGTGTTCTTGCACTCGCCGTTCTCTCGCTCATACCGCGGGACTGGATACTGCGCAGCGACAATTTATTTGAAATTCAACCAATTCCGGTCGCAGAGCATGGGTTGGCCTATCTTCTGACCGGCCTTGTGGTTGCCGTTGGATACGGCGCGCAATATCGAAGCCCCCAATTGATCCTGACGCTTGTCGGATACGCCGCGGTCCTCGAGCTCGGGCAAAACCTTGCGCCCGGTCGAGGTCCGGGGCTTGGCGAGTTTGGCGGCGGAGCGCTGGGAGCCATGCTCGGCGTTCTCATCGGAGAAAAAATCCGCGCTTGGCGTAGGACGCGAACGCTCCCGGCCTAGCTCTCGCGACATTCGATACGACCTTGCAAGTTGGCCCAAAGCGACAACACCACACCATAGGCACAATCACTAGGTTCGTGGTGTTCCCCGACGGCACTCACCGCACAGGTTGAGCTGATAAGCGAAGAGAGACACTCTGGCTCATCGCAACCCTGTGAGGGACGATGATGGCAAATTGGGATCGGCGCCATCCCAACAGCGCCGAAGCCACGTGCCGGGATATCCGCAGTGCCAAGCGACAACCGTTGCCCCCACTGGGCTTAGTCTGGGATAGTCGGTTTGGCGCCCCTGTCGCGACGGGCCTCGCCAATGCCCGTGCAGGTAAGTTGGAGCCGCACCAACGCTAATCCGTGAACTCGCTAACTGAGCGGGTTCCAATTCAATCGATCATTCAAGTGCCCACCGGAGCCCCTGGAAAAAGCCTGTCCAACTGTGCAACGTCTTGCAAACGTCTGCAAAACCTACGCCGCAAACATTCGGCTGCGCAGCAAAGCCCATATTTTTTCTCCTATGAAAAGGCCGAGCGTTGCGCCGACAGCACCAGCGCCAAACTCCCCAAGCCCCGGACTTCGACCGGGCGCGAGGTATTGCCCGAGTTCAAGGACTGCCGCGTACCCGACAAGCGTCAAGACCAAGCGGGATGTCCGATACTGTCCGCTATATCCGACGGCAACCACAAGGCCGGTCAGAAAGTAAGCCAGAGTGTGTTCCGCAAACGGAATTGGCGGAACTGCAACGAGCCCGTCGCTGTGGATCAGCCGGTCTTTTGGGATGAGCGAGAGGACGGCAAGCGCGATCACACAAAACCATGCGAAAGCCCGGGCAATCCGCAGAACGACCGGGTGGAGGACGTCACATTTCGCTGCGTGTCGCATTCCTGTTGATGGTCTCAGATTATTGTCGCGCTTGATCGCGACGGGGTTCTCTTGGTCACGTATAGGTGATGCAGATCTTTGCGGGGAACGGCGATCTCTCGACGTTGCGATGGGGCTTCCAACGCCGCCTTTTTCCTTATCTAGCTTCAACAGGTCAAGGACCCGGTACGCAAGGGCAGTCGCTGCGGATTAACTACAAAATAGTTCGACGACTGTGGAAGCGTGGTGAACCTGCCCCGGTACCCCCATGCGGATCTTAAGACTGACATGTGGCTGATTGTTAGCGAAACGCGCGCAATAGGCACGATCCCAAACCGGCGTGTTTCAATAGGACCGCATGTCACACAGAGAGAATAAAGAACCACTACTGGTGCGAACAAGATCGATTGCTTCGGCTCCGCCACGCCCGCCGCATTGGCATTAGATTGGGGCGCATCGCCACCAGAAGTCTTCTCGGTTAAGGGGGCTCGCTGTCGCGGCGGCCTTGTCCTCAGTGTCCGCTCGTCGGGACTTAAGCAGTTGCGGAGTCGAGGCGCCTGGATCAAGCGCGCGTCGCCAGGGCGATGACGGGTCACGGGATATCCCCGCTCTTCCGCGACCCTGAACTGGCCCATGGTGATCGTTGGAGCCACAATTTTCTCCAGGTCGGGAGGAGCATTCGTTAAGATGAAGCGTATACGGATAATCAGATGCGCATAGCGTACGTCGCCATCCGCTGAAAACTGCCGGGTCTCCAGCCGACGCATAAACGCCCCGCTCATCTTGTTTTGCGAAACGAAGCCATTTTTTGCGCTGCAGAAATTTCACCGCCTTGTCGGTATGAGACCACGATGGGCGCCAAGTTGCACCGGTTCATAGTGAGCTGGCACAACCTGCAGTCGATCCTTGGTGTGGGGCTCCGACAACGGTCCTCTGGCTTCAAGCGGCCAGTCCGTCGTCACACGGGAACGCGAACGACGGCTTTCAAACCACCTAGATTGCTCTTTTCGAGCCAGATATCGCCGCCGTGTGCCCGCGCAAATGTCACGAGCGATCGAGCGGCCGAGCCCGGTGTTGCCCTCGTCCTGATTTCGCGCCACGTCGAGCCGCCAGAATAGCCAATAACAGCATTGTTGGAGGAATTTCGATTTTCGAACTTGCTGCAAAAGACATAGAGACGGCGATCTAATCGGAGAATGCTTGCGGCACCGCCGTAACTATTTAGAGTTGAACGGGATTCTTTGCGTCGCTTGCACCAAAATCCGTCTTCGAACCTGACAGAATTTCCATAACATTTGGCATCGATAAATTTCTCGTGAGTGTCGCTGTCTTTTTGCAAAACCTTGAATTGCGTCATCAGGCCGAGCGAACGTATTTGCAGCTGGCCGCGGTGTTCAAGCAATGGCCCAAGAAAAACGAAGAAATCAACGTTTCGGTAAAATCAATCTCGAGGATCTCGATTTTGGCACCGATCTGGCAGTTTGTTCCAGCCTGGTCGGTCTCCTCGTAGCGCCGCCCTGGCCGCCCAATCAGGCGGCCACAGCTGCGTCTGCTACGATGCTCTTTGGCGTTCCGCGCTTGCCGCGCTGTTCTGAACCGCGGACCGCTCTCTAGTTGCAAAGCTAATGGGCGGAATCCCGGCCTTAGTGCTCCCACCAAGACCGGTCAGACCTAAGCAGCAAGTGCCCGGTCGGCCGCGCAGTACGCGTAACCGAGATCGTCGGCAACTGGTGCGCACGTTATCTGGCCCGCCCAAACATTGAGCCCATTTCGCAGGTGCGCGTTATCCGCAAGCGCCGCCTTCCAGCCCT
>JAUVPN010000274.1 GCA_030598645.1 Hyphomicrobium sp.
ATCGACAAGCTCAAATCCACCAAGACCAACGGAGAGTTCTTCGATTCGATGAACACCTAAAGCGAAGAGCCACCTTTTAGGTGACCCCAATCACATAACGCTGGTGGAGCGAATTTTTACTCGGCCGGATGCAAACGGTCGGTGTTCTCAGCCGGTCCAGGATGTTCCTCGGGCTTTTTTTCCTGATAGCGGTCCGGCTCACCCTCTCCCGGTTTGTAGATAAACGGGAAGAGGAGATGCTCAAGATACGATTTGGGAAAGTGCGGCACCTCATCGACGCCCATGTCATCTGCCTTTATGGGGCGCGACGGCTCGGCCAGGAACGTGCCGAACAGACGATCCCACAGCGTCAAGAACAAGCCAAAATTGCAGTCGCCTTCCTTACCCCAGTTGACGTGGTGGATGTGGTGAATGCGTCCAATCGACAACTGATTGCGCAAGGGGCCGAGTGCGTAAGCAACATTTGAATGCTGCACGATGAGTTGCACGGAAACAGCAAAACCCAAGAGGATCGCGACGTTCACCGGCATACCGAGTATAACCAGCGGCATCGTGCCGATGATCATGTCCAGCGATTGGTGCAGTGGATGGCGCACGAGCCCGTTGAACCCGTATAGCCGACCAACTCCATGGTGCACCGCATGGAGCCGCCACAGGAACGAATAGCGGTGGCTCAACATGTGCACGACCATGAACGCAAAGTCTGCAATGACAATCGCCATCAACCACTGAACGACGAGAGGCCATTCGGTTGGCCAAATCCCTTGGAAGGGAAAGAGCCAAACAATTAGGGGGATTAACAGGACCCCGTTGATGTTGGAAATTTCGTAGACGATGACGTGCCAAATGTTTGCGTTGTCATCTTGGTGCGGGTCGTTCCACTCTTCGTACCAGGGCAAGATGCGTTCGGCGGCGTGGGCGGCGGCGAATGCGATGATCAGAAGAGGGAGAAGCCAAGCGTAGCTATGGCCCTGCGACACGACCCAATAGGCAGCGCCATTAAGACCTAAGAGCATGAAAGGCAGATAGCAGTAGCGGACAAGCACGCTCAGAGCCGGCATTACCGCATCTCCAAAACTTCGTCGCCTAAATGCACAGCTTTTGCACCATGCCGAGCACAAGACTTGGCAGCAATTTCAGAGGGATAAGCATCAGTGCTCACACGGCCTCTACCCAGAGATATCATACACCTCTTTGGGTTTTCAAGGTCCGATGAAGTTCTGCTGGATCTGTGAGGGGTTGCGAGCATTGAGGTCCGAGGCATGCGTAAGCTGTCGCCCGCCCGTTAACCGCCGGCTTTTCGCGAAGGGCCGGTAGATCGGAGCGGACCTCGCTATCCAAGCCATATTGTAGGGCGCCCGGCAAAGAAATAGTCCGGATAACGTCAACAAGCGCATTGCCACCCCTTAGATCGCGCCCAGTGATCACCACCTGCTGCGGGGCAATGAGGTCAATCGCACCTGCTAAAAGGCCCGTATGAGCAATGACATTGCGGTTCAGTTCGCTGCTAAATGCAGCAAGGATGGCAGACGCGTGCTCCCCGTATCGGGCTTCGCCGCTGAGGTTTGCGAGCGTCATAAGATTTGGGATCATGATCGCGTTGGCATTGGGCACGGCGTCGTCCGATCCTGGGCGCAAACGCACGATGACATCAGAGGTGTCATCGGCAGAAGTGGCGTAGCCGCCGAAATCCGCGATCCAGTAGTGACGGTCGAGCAAGTCGGTCCAATTCATGGCCTGCTCAAAGTATCTTGGTTCGGCGGTTGCTTCGTGCAGGCGCAGCGCACCCCAGATCATGTTGGCATAGTCGCTGGCCGTGGCCGGCGCCTTGGCTCGGCCCGCACGGAAAGAATGGAGCAGGCGATCGTCAACTGTCATGCGAGTTACAACAAAGTCGAAGGCGCGCTGAGCGAGCTTCAGCCATTCGGGACGCTCGAAGATTGTCGCAGCACGTGCCAAAGCAGCGACCATCAGTCCGTTCCAATCAGCTAGAACTTTATCGTCCCAGCCGGGGCGAACGCGCTCGCTACGAACGTCTAAAAGTTTGCGCCGCAGTTTCGCGAGCCGCTGCTCATGTTCGTCAGACGCGAGTTCGAGATTGGCAAGCCGGTTCAGGATTGTCCGACCTTCCCAATTGCCGTCGGGCGTGACGTCGTAAACGTCGGCGAACAAGCGGCCGTCGCTCGCTCCCAACACATCGAGGATTTCGTCTAACCTCCAAACATAGAATTTGCCTTCTTCGCCTTCAGAATCGGCATCAAGCGAGGCAGCAAACCCTCCGCCGTCCGCAATCATCTCTCGCTCTATCCAGCCGATCGTCTCGTCCACGCGTGTTTTGAACAAAGATGAGCCCGACTCGCGGAAGACTTCGGTCAGCAGATCTATGAGCAGCGCGTTGTCGTACAACATTTTTTCGAAATGCGGTGCGAGCCAGCGCTCGTCGACAGAGTAACGGGCAAACCCACCACCGAGATGATCATAGATTCCGCCCTGACAGATGTTCGTGAGCGTGGTCACAACCGCGGCTCTTGCCTGCTTTTGTTCATAGCGAATGCCGCCACGCCAAAGCAGCCAGAAGAAGCTCCATTGTGGGAATTTAGGCGCGCCTTGGAGCCCGCCTCTCGCTGTGTCAACGGCGTTCGTCATTCTCTCAGTCAGATTGGAGATCATGCGATCGTCGATAGAAGGTAGGCCGGAAGCTGGTAGGGTCGATTGCAGGCTTTCGGTAAGAAGTCTGCCGTTTTCTGAGACCTTTTCGGGTTGTTCACGAAAGATGCGCGCGATCTCGCGCAGCACGTCGACAAATGCGGGCCGGCCGAATCGGCTTTGCTTAGGAAAGTATGTGCCTCCCCAGAAAGGACGCGCTTCACTATCAAGGAACATGGTGAGTGGCCAACCGCCTTGTTGGCCAAGTGCATGTAGAGCTCTCATGTAGATTGCATCGATGTCGGGTCGTTCCTCACGATCCACCTTGATGTTCACGAACAGGGCGTTCATGACCGCGGCCGTTTCATTGTCCTCGAAGCTTTCGTGAGCCATGACATGACACCAATGGCAGGCCGCATACCCAACCGAAAGTAGAATCGGCCTGCCAGTGCGCTTAGATTCCGCGAGGGATTCAGGCTCCCATGCCCACCAATGCACCGGGTTGTCTTTGTGCTGGAGAAGGTAGGGGCTTGTCTCATTGGCAAGCCGGTTTTCGCTCATCTTAGAGCTCCAGGGTGACCTTAGGATCAATGGACGGTGCGCCTTACTACGCTTATTCCGAAACTATGAGCGATCGGTCGACAATCTTTGCGCTTTCTAGCGCACCTGGGCGCGCAGCCATTGCGGTAGTACGCGTGTCGGGGCCCCGTGCCGGTTCTGTTATTGATCTAATGGCCCCGCCCCGCCCGATAGATCGGATGACGGGGGTGAGGCGCATACGACATCCAGAAAATGGGGAGACTCTCGATCACGGCGTCGTCATTTGGTGCGCCGGGCCCAAAACCGATACCAGTGAGGATATTGCAGAATTCCATGTTCATGGCGGATCAGCCATCGTGCGCGGTGTACTTTCGGCCATGGGTTGTCTGCCGGGGTGTCGGCTGGCCGAGCCGGGTGAGTTCACGCGCCGAGCATTCGAGCACG
>JAUVPN010000110.1 GCA_030598645.1 Hyphomicrobium sp.
ATCGTTTCAGATTGTGGAGTCCTGATCATGTTCAATATGGCGGCGTACTTGCAGCTCATGCAATTGCTCGAAGAGCTCGAGACCGTCGCAGATAAGCTGATGCCCAACGAGCTCGAAATGTTGAGAAGCATCAAGGCCAAATATGCCGAGCCGCTGACTCCCGATCCTTTCGATCTGACCGCACTCAACGTCATGCTTCGCAATATCGACGTTCGCAAGGCCTACCGGTTCGATCCGAAAAAGGATGGAGGGCGTGTTATCGATCTGCCCCATACGGATGATTCAAAGTAAGGCTGGGCGCGTAGTATCGAATCAGCGGCCGCCCCTCCGCGCCACTTGGGGCACCTCAAGGTTTGTTCGCTAAAACACGCTAACTCGGACAAAACCGGAACGCCGGTTCAACTGGCCTGCTGAAAGACGCAATTCCACGCGACTGGCCTCGTGCAGAGCTGATAATCGCGCACTTGCGCGTCTGCCTGCGAATCTCACAGAAGGCTTTGTAAAGGTTAGATGTTTTTTCAAAAAAGCAGGCTTAGCGTGGTCTGTCGTACAAACCTTGAGGTGCCCCCAATTTCTGGAGGTTGCTGACCAAACAAGACCTCATGCTCGGTCTGACTCATCTGTTGAGCAGGTCATGTCTTGGCTCATAATGTTTGTCGTAAAATCCCCTTACGCTATCACTGTCGGTGAAGAGCACATCACCATGTATCAGAGCTCGGAGCATGGCAGGCGCAGCTTTTGCTCCATCTGTGGCAGTCAGATGTTCTGTCAGACCGAGCCCGAGGTCATTGACATCGCCCTTGCTGCGCTGCACGGCAAGATCGATCGTGATCCTGAGGCGCATTACTATTACGACTCTCGCGCCGAGTGGACACAGGTCAGTGACGATCTGCCCAAACTTGGCGGCGAAGACGGCATGCAGCCATTGTAAGTGGGGCACAAGCCGGCGTCGTGGCGGTCCCTCAATACAACAGCAGCCCGGTACCGCCGTCGTCGTCAAGCCATCGGCCGCTTAGCGGATTAGCCCCAATCGCCTGCACCAAACGTATGTTAGAGTTCCGTGCGGATTGGCAGCGTTGATGGATAGATAATGGATGTTGGAGCCTGGCTGAGGGGGCTTGGACTGGAGGAATACGCCCAAGCGTTCGCCGACAACGGCGTGGACACCGCCTTGCTCCCTGAACTCAGTAACGAGGACCTGAAAGACTTAGGGGTTGCCCGACTGGCCGACCGGAAGTGTCTGTTAAAGGCTATCGCGGTGCTATCCGACGGCGACGGAGGAAGCCAGACCCAGCCATCCTCGTCGGTGCCATCCGAAGCAGAGCGCTGGCAGCTAACCGTGATGTTCTGCGATCTTGTCGGTTCGACCGAGGTTTCAGCCCGGCTCGATCGCAACCCCGACAAGATGCGGTTACGCCGCGAAACAGTCGAGCATCCGTTCGGGACGATCAAGGCCCGGATGGGGGCCACGCACTTCCTGATGAAGCGTCTCAGGAATGTTGCAACCGAAATGGCCCTCCACGTGCTCGTCTACAACCTGACCCGCGTAATGAACATCCTCGGCATCAAGCCTTTGATGGCGGCGATGAGGGAGTAGTGCGGATCATTTTGCTGAGCGTGGCCCGCCCACTGGACCAGGAGTCCATCTCAGCGCCCACAAAACCCTCTCGACGCTCTCATCTCGACCCATCCAAGCCAACTGCTCATGACACCATTAGAATCGCAATCTGCCGAGAGTTTTGACACAGCCAAGACCCGAAGGCGACATTTCACCCGCACCTTAAGCCAGGCCGAAAGGGTGCAAAGGTCACCATCACCCGCTATGAGGTTGCGTGCGTTTTTCTCGCTCTTTGCTTCGCCCATCTACTTGATCGGAGCCAATTCAAGGAATCAGCGTGATCTCTTTTTCGCGATCTCAACAATCTCCCGTCGCTACGCCTCTCGCGCATTTCTTCCAAGTAGGGATGTCTGCTATAGACACCGGCCTGACCACGGGGGAAGGTCAGCGCATCCAACAGCGGACATCGGTATCACGCAAGCTCAAACCTCAGTATCCAAAGCGCTCAATGTTTTATTCTGTATAGCTTCCCCCACGACGTTTCCACTATTCAGGAATTGGACCCGGAGCACTTGAAAGATCCACGCAAAGTGGACAATGCCCCCCGCCGGTCGAGCGCGGCGAAGGGGTCACTGCGTCCGAGCGCTATCTGGCGAATGTTCCGGCTCGAGGAAGGCGACAAACATTACGGGCTCGCGCAATTCATGCAGTTCGCGGCGCAGCGTCAGGCCGATGCGTCGGCCGCGCGCGCCAGCATGTCGGGTTCGTAGTTCTCGCCGATTGACATCGCGCAGATGCGGGAGAGGTGGACAAAGGACAGGCCCGTCTCCTCGACCCAGGCGTTGAACTGTTCCTGCACCTTGGCGAGGTCGCGCTTCGACTTGACTTCTTCGGCGATATCGACGCCCGCGTCTCGCAGGCAGGCGACGACGTCCTTAGAGGTCACGAACCCGTCCCAACCCAAGAAGCGCAAGAGCATCTGGCCGCTGTTGCCGCCGAGACGGTTGCCGCGTTTGGCGAGGAGATCGAGCAACCCGATTTCGTCGGTCGAGGGCCAGCCGGCAAGGAAGCGACCGAAGCTGCCATGCTCGCTCGCGATATCCTGAACAAATTGGGCGTTGGCGCGCACCGACATGACTTTGGCAGCGTTGCGCACGATCCGCGTGTCCTCAGTGAGACCGTCCCAGTATTCGTCGGGCTCAAACAGCAGGTGCCCCGGCTCGAAGCCGAGGAACGCCTCCTCGAACCCGGGCCACTTCGCTTCGATCACGCTCCACGCGAACCCCGCCGAAAACACCCGCTTGGTCATTTCGGCCAGTACGCGGTCATCGATGAGTTTGGTGAGAGCCTTCGGTTTCGGCTTCGGCGGCAACAGCCGCTCCAGCGCCTTAGCGCCGCCTTTGCGCTTTTCGGCGCGCGCACGGATCGTTCCGAACGAGGTCATGGTCGAGGCACCTCACGTTATCCCATTGCAAACGGCATTGGACGGAAAGGGGCTTGTCGCATGAGAGTATATCGAATGGCGAAAGGGATCACATGGAGTTTTGGCCGGGCGAACAGGGCAGGTTTGCTGGGTGTGGTCGGCGGTGAGGTGGCTGCGGTGTGCGAACAAGCGACTTCAGTGATCAACATGCTTGTCCGGCCGTAGTGGGTGCCCAAGAGAGCGGTCCATTAACGTCACGTCAATTGAGCGACATAATAGGCTGAGACAGGTGGGCGGCTAGACCCGTTGCATACGCGAGAAAGACACGAAATTGCATGACACTGCACTACGGCGAGCGTTACGTATAAATCCGGTACAAGGGGAAGAAGTGTGGGCCGGGACACAGATAGTCCCTAGATCCATCTTGGTTGGAACTTTTCCGTTCATCGGCAAATACTACCCAGAACCATTCTTGCGTCCATCAAGTCGGCGGTTTCAAACCCCTCAGTGAACCACTCATAGATTGGCTGCAGCAAGTGGTAAGCTTTGGTTTCTTCGCCTCGATCAGCCCAAAGCTGCGCAAGATTGGTCGCAGCGCGTAGCTCGAGAATCCTTGCGCCTTGCTGCCGTGCAACAGCTAAGGAGCGGTGGAATGAACTTTCCGCCCCATCGAGGTTGGACTGTGCCAGCAAAATCTTGCCTTTGATGCGGAAAAGTTCAGTTTCAGCCCAACGCTCTCCTGTTGCTTCGATCAACTTGGACATTCTTCGAAGAATTTTATTAGCGTCGCACGTATACCCCTGATCTAAAAGCTCTTCGGCCTGTTGAACCAAGTAAAAACTCATCCAAAGCCGGAAGCCGGCAGACTGATACTTGTCTAAGGCTTCCTGAAAGCCTTCCAGTGCAGCTTTACTACCAGTCCGGATTTTTACAATTGCATCACCCAATCCGAAATAGGTGCACCAAAGAGACATTTCGTGCTCTTCCGCGATACTCAGGACCTCATCATTTATGCGCTTGAGCAGTGCATAGTCCCGGCACCACATTGCGAGAACGCCGTGATGCAGCCCCGCATAGCACATCGTGTTGGCGTGAGCGAGTTTTCGCGATTTGTTAGTTGCCTCGGCTGCAAGAGCGAGCGCCTGGTCTGCATAGCCGGTCATCCAGAGGCCGAGCAACTGATAGACCTTGATCTGAACGCCCGGCTCTTGCGCAAACCGACTCGCAAAGCCCGGGTCATTGTTCTCTTCGTAAAGTCCACGAGAGATGTCCAAGTCTCCAAGGGCTTCGGTCGGCCGCCCAAGAGCGATTAGAGTTGCGGCGCGCATGCGATGAGCTATTAGGCGAGGAATTGCGTCATCCAGAAGATCAACCTCATCGATGAATTCGGTAGAAAGTGCGAGACAAGTCCGAAGGTCAGCACGCATGTATGGCCCGATCCACATGCCATAGTAGATCGCCACGCGCAGCTCCAAGTTTTTCGTGGCATCGATCATCTGTGCGGCGCGCTCAAACACCTTAGTCGGTGCTTCGGAACCATAACCGCGCTTTGCCATCAGAACCTGGGCAATTTGCACCAGAAGTTCCAGCTCACGCTCCCGCCAAGCCTTCCGATCCTCCAACTGAGCTATCAGGTCTAAGGCGAAATTAAAATGACTGATGGCCTCCTCATAAGCGGGCCGCGCCATGGCCGCGGAACCGGCCTTTTTCCATAGTTCAATCGCTTTTTCCTTGAGATCGGCTTGGGAGGCATGGTGTGCAATTAGCTCAGGCGCGACTTGGCCATCAGCCTCTAGTACGTCCACAAGGTCAGCGTGTATATCCTGTCGCCGGCTTTTCAGCAGACTTTCATAAGCCGCGTCGCGAACTAGGGCATGCTTGAACACGTACGTCGCATCGGGCACGACGCCCCGACGGAAGATTAGTTCGGCAGCAGTCAGTTGTTCGAGTGCTTTTTCCAACGCTTTGCCGCTCCGTGGCGATATGCTCTCCAACAGCGGGTATTCAAACTGACGACCAATGCAAGCCGCGATTTGGGCCACTTCCTTTACGGGTTGCAAGCGATCCAGCCGTGCCATTAGCGAGTCATGCAAAGTTGCCGGAATGGCAAGGCGGCTCGCAGGGCTAGTGAGTTCGTAGTTAGTCTCTGTTTCCCTCAGTTCCCCAGACTCTAAAACAGTTTTTGTCAGCTCCTCGACAAATAACGGCACACCATCCGTCTTTGCCGCAATATCATCCAGAAGATCGCGAGGTAGTCGCTTCCCATCAGTGATTTTGTCGATAATGGACGTGACTTGTTCGCGTCCGAGGCGGTTCAGCGTTAGCTTGGTTACGATCGGATGACCGCCGAAACCATGCTGAAATGTAGGCCTTGCAGTGATCAGCATCAGTACATGCTCTGAGGCAATCTGATCAAGACATAGGTCCAGCAACTCCAACATCGATGCATCGATCCAGTGCGCATCCTCTAAGATGTATAGTACAGGCTTGTCCTGAGCTTGGGCTATCAGCTCGGCGACCATCGCCTGAAGCGTTCTGGCACGTTGCCGTTGGGGCGTCATGTTGAGAGGGCCATACCGGCGTTCCGTATCCAGTCCCAACAATGTGGTGGCAAGCAAGTGTGTGTTACCGTTTACCAATGTGGCTTCAAGCTTATCGAGCCTTTCGTCATTGTTATCATTGTCCGAGATACCGGCCGCAAATGTCAGCTGCTGGATGGCCGGATAAAAACTCGATTCCGTGTGATAAGGTGAGCACTGATAGTTAAGGCGAGTATGAGGCTCACCGACAACCCCATCAATCATAGCGCGGACAATTCTTGACTTGCCGATCCCCGCCTCGCCGCTGAGCAACAAGAGCTGTCCGTCGCCAAGCTTGGCTTGATTCCAACGCTCCAGCATCAAGGCAAGCTCATGATCGCGCCCAACCATCTCGGTCATCGATACCGAGGAGCGGGCTTCGAACCGACTTTCGAGTGGGCATTCGGCTAAGGCCACATAGGCCGATGTCTTGCCAGAAATGCCTTTGAGCTCGTGTTCACCCAAATCAAGAACATCGAAAACGCCACCCACGAGGTTTTGCGTGGCCGCGCTGAGAACCACCTGATTTGGTTTTGCTAACGACTGCATACGTGCGGCAAGATTGGGCGTTTCGCCGACAACAGCTTCTTCCTGAGCGGCTCCCTCACCTATGAGGTCGCCTACCACAACCAACCCTGTAGCGATACCGGCTCGCGCCAACAAGGTGTCGCCACCAGGTGTTTTCAATCTGGTCAACGCCTGCATTATCGCAAGCCCCGCCCGCACTGCTCGTTCGGCATCGTCCTCGTGCGCCTTCGGCCAGCCGAAGTAACAGAGAACACCGTCACCCATGTATTTGGCAACCTGGCCATCAAACCGCGTGACTGCCCCGGCAACAGCATTTTGAAACCCAAAGATCACATGGCGCATGTCCTCGGGGTCGAGTTTGCCGGTGAGTTCGGTAGATCCGACCAGATCGAGAAACATGACGGTCAGTTGGCGACGCTCGGCCTCGTACGTTCGGTGTGATGGTACCGCCGAGTGCCCAGGCAATCGTGCGGTAGCAATACCGGTTGCTTCCGCTTTGGCGTTTTCTCCACCCCTCGCGATCGCCTTTAGGAGTTTTTTGCGTTGTCCTAACGCCAGGCCGAGTTCTTTAAGGTCACCGTCGGTCAGGTCTAAAAGCACTTCACCATCGATTTCGTTCTCTTCAAACAATTCGACTAAGTGTTCGAACCCGCGTTCGACAAGCCAACTTGGGACATCAATCATTTTGTATGAGTAGCTCAAGCCCTTGGTTCAGGCAACGAAGAGCGGGGGTTGGGTGCGCATCCATCCTCGACACTTGATCATTGTCGCGGAACGTCACCTGCTGGCCGCTCATGCAACTACAAAACTTCCGCACCACTTACCCGAGCAGTAATTCGGATTTGAAAATCGAAGAGCTGAAGCTTTTACTATTCCGGTGTTAGGCATGCCACTTCAAGGCACCGCATCTCGTTTCCGCTTTCGGAGGGAAAGCCGACGTCTGCAGATCAAGCTGGTGCAGCGTCTTTTCTTTCACCAGCTTGAGGTTAGGGCGCAATGCGGCTTCGGCAATAGCTTCCGCATTCTTGTCGTCGTTCTTCTGTTCCTTCGCGAATGGTTTGACATAGATCGCTGGAAACATCCGAGGTTCAAATTCAAGCGCCCGCAACCGGCGGGGCACGAGACCGATCCAGGCCACCATTTCGCGCCCTGACTTGAATAGGGAGGGATCAGTCATAGTCGCCGTCAATGCCATAGTCGTGATTGGTCCAATACCGGGAATGGTCTCAAGGCGTCGGCTGATGTCGTTCGATCGATGCCAGGCATGGATGCGCTTCTCGGCTGCGCAAATCTCATGGTGGAGTGATGTGAACTACCTCGCGAGAGCTTCAAGGCTTGCTCGGGCAATGGGGGAAAGCCAGGTATCATTTGGGTCTGCGATGATTGAGAGAAGCTCTTTGAACTGTGGCAGGCCCGCGCGGGCGACGATGCCTAACTCGGCCATATGAGAACGGATCGCATTGACCAGCATGGTGCGCTGACGAACCAGGAGCTCGCGCGATCGGTGCAACATCAACACGCTCTGCTGTTCAGTGGTCTTTACGGCAACGAAACGCATGCTTGGCCGTGTCACCACTTCACAAATAGCCTCCGCATCGGCAGCATCGTTCTTATTGCGCTTCACGTAGGGCTTCACATAGTGCGGAGTCATCAGCTTGACTTCGTGACCGAGGGCCAGCAGTTCACGACCCCAATGATGTGCCGTAGCACATGCCTCGATACCGATGAGGCAAGGCGACAGCTTCCGGAAAAATGGCAAGACCTGCGACCGACGCAACTGGCGCCGGACCACGACTGCACCTTCTTCACTGACGCCATGAACCTGAAAAGCATTCTTCGCAATATCAAGTCCGATTGTTGTAATCTCTTTCATGGATGGCTCCTCCTAGCGGTTCCTCAATAGCAACCGCAATTTGGCACATTGCGATGCCGGGGGTAGGAGCCGTCCACCGCATCACTAGCGGAAATCACGCTCTGCTTGAAAGGCACGCCGTTGCGTCCATGCCGAACCGTATTCCGACATTATGCCATCTACGCCAACGACTTCGCTAGTCGCCCGTCTAGGACATGATAAATTGCTGGGATGTGATTAGCTCTCCATAGAGCGGTAAGAT
>JAUVPN010000175.1 GCA_030598645.1 Hyphomicrobium sp.
ACTCGTCCGACCGTTTCCAAAACTTTAGACATTAGAAAAGTACTGCAGCTGAACCGGCAGCTCCAATCCCCTTAAGAAAGGTTTGCCAGGCGGCCTTCATTGCAGAATGGCTAACGATGACGACATCGCCTTGCTCAATCATGGGGTCCTCGGTGCGGCCGGCCCTGACGTCATCTATGTTGAACGTTCGGGCTGATCGCTTGCCTTTATCTTGTCGCATGATGACCAGACCGGTGTGATCAGCAGCATCATCCAGTCCGCCTGCCATCGCGGTCAATTGTAGCAGCGTTGTCTTGCTTCTGATGGGATAGACGCCAGGCTTTTTGACTGCACCTTCGATCGTAACTCGCTGAGAGTTGTACTCCTTGACAGCGACGGTGACTTGCGGCGACTGCAGATACTCGGCTCCGAGCTGCGCTGTGAGGTCATGCTCAATTTCGCGAGCCGTCTTGCCGGCCGCCTGCACTTCGCCCACGAGCGGTAGGTTGATTGTTCCCACGTGAGAGACGACTACGCTGCGCGATAGCTCGGGCACTTTGAACACTGAGATGTCGAGAACATCTTGCGGTCCAACTTTATAGGCGGTGTTGCCCGGCGTTGCGGCCGACATGAATGGCTCTGCGGCCTTTGCGAAGCTCACCAACTCGCTGTTCGGTTTGCGTTTGAGCTTAGGCGTATCACCTGCATCTGCCTTATTGTTGGGGGGAGCATCATTGGCGACGGCACCGGTCTCCAAGTCGCCGGTTAAAGTTTTGTCGTCAAGCGAGGGCACTTCCACGAAGGAAGCGCCGCATCCAGCGATAACTCCCGCACAGACAATCAGCAAGGCCGCGACGTATGCCCGTGTAACGACCAAAAGTACAAACCGCCGCATGAGTCACCTCGCGCGAATTCCGGATGAACGCATGACTCAAATTCACAACGTGTACTGTGCATGGTTAGAGAGCGGGCCGGGCCCCGAGTAAATGGTACGACGCGCGATTTTCCCCGCAGCGCACAATTGTTGGTCTAGATTTCGCGGTTCTTGGTCAGAGTGTTGCACTCAACCAACAGTTGGGGGGGATCGCCACAGTCACGTCCTCATAAGCGCGCAAGCGTTGCCCCGGTTAGAAAGGCGTCATTGCTCCAGTTGGTGGCCTGAATTCGCAAATGCACTGCCGCCGGCCGGATCTACCTCTATAGCGGCAAGTGTCCGAAGTCTGGTTTTCCCGTCACAAAAAGCCGAACTGACAGTTATCCCCAGCTGAGTGTCGGTCTGCGTAGACGCATGACTAACGTACACTGGTTCACTGGGGCATTTCGTACTGCGACATCCTGCACGGAATCGATCACCGCGCTTTTGGCTCTCTAGCCAGCGTTTTGCTCTGTGGCCAGGTCATTGATGATGAGTTCGACTCTCAAACTCACCATTCGAAGAAGCGGCGCAGTCGCCGAGAAATCCCGTGCACACGGTCAGAGCGGTCACGACGAGAGCCGGTATGCCCTTCGCCGTTTCTACAGCCGTCATTAAAGCGAGGATCTGCTTCCTCATAGGCCCCGTCTGAAGAGGCGAACGCCGGCATCGGCAAATTGGATGGTGAGGCATTAGCGAGCACTCCCTGTGGCCGGGTCTCAACCAGGTGCTCAGCTTCTCTGAAGCCGACGCGCGCTGCAGCGAGGTCGCGCCCCACGCTCAAGTTTGGGGGGCGACGTTGAATGTCGTGAGCGTCCGTGGCCAGAATGTGGACTCGCCTCTCGTCGAGCATCCGTTCTGCCCAGTATCGTGCGTTCTTGCCGAACGCGCCAGCCAGTGAACCGGCTGTGATTTGCATCCAGACCCCACTTTCACCCAGTCGCTTGACAATCTCATAATGTGACTTGATCCAAGATAATCGCTCCGGATGGGTCAAGATCGGGACGTACCCCGCGGACGTCAGGCTGAAAAATGTATCCTCTAGCCGTGGAGGAAGGACATGGTGCGGCGGCTCAACCAGCACATAGCGCGACCCATTAAGAGAGAGTAGTCGGCCGGCCCTTAGTCCAGCAACGAAATCGGGCGCGATGTGATTATCGGCGCCGGTCGTGAGACGCAGCGGAATGTCGTGTTGATCCAGAGCGTCTTGCAGGTGCTGCGTCGCCTGCAGGATCTGTGGCCCAGTGTTCGGGTAAAGACCGGGCAAGATATGGGGCGTACACGCAAGGTCCGTTACACCATCAGCAGCGGAAGCCCTGGCCATGTCCAGCGACACCGAAAGATCGGAAGCGCCGTCGTCGATCCCGGGCAGGATATGGCAATGCAGATCAATCATGGGTTGCTTCACTCAGAAGCTCAGTTGCGAACGATCTGTGAGGAGATGCCTAGTCTGTGTCAAGGTTTCGACCCTGCACCGGAAGCCTTGTCGGGATGTCGTGTGCGCTCAGTCCAACACGAAGTTAGCGATTACAATACGTTTTGGCGGGGTAAATCCCGCTATTAGGTTTCCTTGATTGCATTGACAGCGGGCGCCGCCGAGGGTCGGAGGTGGCCTTAAATCAGGCTAATGGGGTTGGGCGGCGTGTTTGGCTCATGCGGAGAGGTCAGGTCGGTCTGCTTGATGCTGTCGAGCAGGCCTTCTGCGGCAGTTTTGTGCCCGTCGACAATAACACGCAGCTCAGGCCAGGCGACCAGGCCATGTGCCATCCTGGTGGCCGTGGCAAGATCGTCTACGATGATGAATGCACGGATCCCGTAGAGGAAGGCAAGGTTGTCGTAGTTCAAGACCAGTCGCCCTGTGTCGGAGCAGCAAGTTGGTGGGGCCGTGCTGAGCATGTTGGACTATTGGACTATGCCGTCTACACGCTCCCCGGTGCCGCCGTCATTGGTGGGCTTTTGTATCTATTTAATGATGACGATGGCCCCATCGACAGACCCGCAAGCCCTTAAAGTAGGTCAAATCAGGGGTTTGCTCTTCGAATCAGTCGAACGGGCCGGCCATCCGCGTTTTTTGTTTTGTCTTCTTGCCTGCGCTGACGCTGGCTTCATCGCCGGCGACGACGGCATCAGGGACGAGCGCGGGTGCAGGATGACACCTCACTCATTGTAATCACTAATTGTAACAAGGCCCCGGGGTCCCTTGGGGTGTGGACCCGGCGATGGGCGCCGCCGAACAGAGGTACTCGAAAAGCGTGGCAATTTGGCAACGAACGCTGGCAATGCGATCAGATTGGCGCAGAAATAAGTTATTCTTGGATCGCTTTCGTTTAGTAAGAGCCTAGGGCTTCGTCGTTCTTAGTGCTGCCGTCAGACTATGGCTTCGTCGTTCTTGGTGCTGCCGTGAGACCGGGATCATTACTTCCTAGCGGGAGGACCACTATGAGACATTTCAATGCCTCAGCCCTGGCGGTGCTGAGCGTTTTTCTTTGCTCGGCGGTTATGGCAGCGACAGTGAAACCGGTTGAGGGCGAAGTGTTCATCAACCGCGGCAATGGATATGAGCGCGTTCTTGGCGTGTCACACGCAAAGGTCGGAGATTTTGTCATGGCTCGCCCGGGCGGGAGCGCGCGCGTGGTTTATGACGATAACTGTTCGATCACCGTGAGGCCCGGGAACGTCGTTGCCATCGCACCTGACGCCCCGTGCAATAAGACGGCATCGTTTGATCCGAACACAACGCGAATGAATGCGGGCATTGCCCCCGGCAAAGGCTTCGAGGAACCGCCCCCTCGACATCACCACTGGCTCCCCTATGCTATTATTGGTGGTATAGCTATTCCAGTGGGACTATGTATAGCGGAAGAACACATCTGTGATAACGAAGCCAGCCCATAACTAAAGGCATCGGACCAGCATTTTTCGGAATTTTGGCATGGCGTCGGTTTCGGCCGACGCCAGCTTTCTTATGACTGGTGTTTTAGTGATGCAAACGTCGGAGAGCGATGGTACTTCTGCCAATCCCCTGACGGCAACGGTAAGGTGATATTTGCTACAATTGAGTTGGGCGTCGGTTTCGACCGAGCGGGTGTTTTTTAGTCTGTGTGCGCTGATGATAGTGTCCGCCCTTTTGCTGGGCGGTGGTACACGCATTGGATTTTTGTCCGACGCGCTTCTTCAACTTCTCGCCGTCCCGCTCGTCCTTCTCTGTCTTTGGCGACTAGCCGATTTGAAGCCGGATAAGCGGCCTTGGGCCATCATCGCCTTTTGTCTTGCAATCGTCTTCGTGCCACTTCTTCAGCTGGTCCCGCTGCCACCAGCGATCTGGACGGCACTGCCGAACCGGGAATCGGTTGCTGAGATTTTCGCGCTGTTGGGACGCGAACTGCCGTGGAGGCCCATCAGTGTCTCACCACATGCCACTTGGCTCAGCGCGCTGTCTCTCCTCGTGCCGCTAGCAATCTTTCTTGGCACTTTTCTGCTCGACTATCGCCAACGGCGCCTGTTGAGCCTCGTCGTCATCGCCGTTGGTGTCTTGAGTGTCTTCCTCGGATTAACGCAAGTTGCCGCCGGCCCGAACAGCTGGTTGCGTTTCTTCGCATTCACAAACACCAGCGACGCTGTAGGCTTTTTTGCCAATCGCAATCATTTCGCCGCTCTGCTTTATGCCGTCACCATGTTTGCGGCCGCCTGGGTCGTGGATGCTACACTTTCAGCCGGACCGGTAATAGAGCGAGCGCGCTACGCCCCAGCCACGGTCGTGCCTCTAATCGCCGGTTTCACTGTCCTTGTGGTGCTAGTGGCGGCGCAGGCCATAGCGCGTTCGCGGGCTGGTCTAGGCCTCACGATTTTTGCGCTGCTCGGTGCCTATGCGATCACCGTCGCCGACAGACGTAGCACGTCAGGCGTGACGCCAACAAAACTTCTCGTCGGCGCCACGGTGCTTGCGGTGATTTTTGCAGCTCAGTTTGCGCTCTACCGGATCATGGAACGGTTTGCGCTTGATCCCATTAAAGACGCGCGGCTGCCGTTCGCCCGCACCACGATCGAAGCCGCGCAAGCCTACATGCCGTTTGGTTCTGGAATAGGCACGTTCGTTCCCGTGTACGCCGTGTTCGAGAAACCAGAAGACGTCCTCGCCAATACTTATGCCAACCGGGCACACAACGATATCTTGGAGCTATGGCTGGAGGCAGGGGTCTTCGGGCTCGCTCTCATGGGGGTGTTTGCCGTCTGGTTCATCGAGAGGGTGTGGGAGATTTGGCGGCGCGCGCCCCAAGGACTCAGAGAGATCGATCTATCTCTGGCCCGCGCGGCAACCATTGTCGTCGCCCTTCTGATCGCCCATTCCTTTGTTGACTATCCTCTACGCACCGGTGCGATGATGGCCATTATGGCGTTTGCCTGCGCTCTCATGGTCAAGCCTGCGCTGGCCGCCGAAAGCGCATTTGGTGCGGAGCCACAACGCGGCCGAGAGGTACGTGGGTCCAAGCGCCCACGCCGCGAAATATCCGCCGCGCGTCCTGCGACGCCGCGGCCCTCACCATCACCACGTCCGCCGGGCACGGTGCCAGAGACCCCCACGCCCCCATCGCGCCCCTCCCGCATACCGTGGGGTCAGAACATCGAATGGCCTGAGGAATGGGGTAAGCCCTCCAAGCACCGCAGGTCTGATACCGATCACAACGAGTCCTGAGCTGGAGGACGCCTTGCGATACCCGTACATGCGAACGGGAAGGTTCTTACCAGTGCTGTTGCGAAGCGGGCTTCGATCACGGGGTGGCAGACTGAGTTACTCTTTGGGAATCCAAGCTTTTTGCTGCGAGCTTTTGCTGTGGATCGGGTGAGGCCCTAGCAAATTTCGGTCACACTCTGAGGTCATTTATGCTCGCCAGTAGATCATCGGCACGTACGGGGCACTCAAGACCACTTGGCACTATCTGCGGTTGGCTCAACTCTTCCTTTTGGGGTTCGTTTGAAATCGTCGTCCTGGCAGCGGCTCGAAGCCTGGTGTGTCAGGCTTTGAAGAGCGTGGGGCGTTCACGTTGGACAACGCGATGGTCCCAAAATCTTGCTTCCCCCTGACAACTTGGGTGCCGGCGGCGAAACGATGCGTTAAGTGCCGGATGGCACGCCGCGTGGGTGTTACGTCTAGCGTTCGGGTGAGGAGATTCACCCGTCGTGCGGTAGCTTTTGTCTGCATGCAAATTTCT
>JAUVPN010000142.1 GCA_030598645.1 Hyphomicrobium sp.
CGCCGGCTCGTAAGGCCGCGGCCAAAAAGCCCGCCAAGCGCAAGACGGCTGCTCGCAAGACTGCCAAGAGGAAGACGACCGCTCGGAAGACAACCGCGCGCAAGACGACACGCAAGACGGTTCGTAAGGCCCCGGCCAAAAAGCCTGCCAAGCGGAAGACGGCCGCAAAGAAGAAGAAGAGAGCTGCTTAAAAGCAAGCCAGTCGCGCATCCGGCTTCGACTGGGGCGCGTAACGTGGTAGGCGATAACGGGCCTTATCAGTTCCGCGCCTTTGTTTCCTTCAAGACCGGTGGCCGCATCGCGCCACCGGTCTTTCTTTTAATAAGTCAGCCTATTTGTTGCGCAAACGAGTGGCGATCAGTTTTTATTGCATGGCCCACAGATTAGGGATCGGAGCGATCTTACCCGTTCCGCACAAACTACAGAATTAGATCGGCCGATTCTTTTTGCGGACAGCGGCAGGCTGCCGCCAGTTTAATGTGCAAAGAATGCGCTGCGGATTTTCTCAGTGACTGCTGGCGACGGGTTGCGATTGGCCTGCCAATGCAAGTAAAAATTGCATTGGCAGGCCGCTGCGAAAGCGACGTTAGGTACCTAATAATTCGAGTCCGAAAGACCGCGAGTTTCGCCGACGAAAGATGGCAGTAAAATCCTATACGCGTCCGCGGAGCGCTATAGGGCAGGCGAACACTGCCACTGAAAAGCATTTAATTCTTGGTGCTGGCCGCATTTACCGCCTTAACTTGCAGCATGGCCCCTATCAAACGCGGCGCTCAACCATCAGTTTTTTGAGTTCTGCGATCGCTTTTGCTGGGTTCAAGCCCTTTGGGCACGCCTTGGTACAGTTCAAAATAGTGTGGCAACGGTAGAGCCGGAACGGATCCTCCAGGTTGTCAAGTCGCTCGCCTGTCGCTTCATCGCGCGAATCGTTCACCCAGCGATAGGCCTGCAACAATGCGGCAGGGCCCAAATAACGGTCTGAATTCCACCAATAACTTGGGCAGGACGTTGAACAGCACGCACACAAGATGCATTCGTAAAGCCCGTCGAGTTTCTGGCGATCCTCGCGGCTTTGCTTCCACTCTTTGGGCGGCGCGGGCGTATCTGTCTGAAGCCACGGTTCAATTAGCCGGTGCTGCGCGTAGAAGTTGGACATATCAGGGACGAGGTCCTTGACGACTTGCATATGCGGCAGCGGATAGATTTTCACCGGCCCCTTGATGTCATCGTATCCCTTGAGGCAAGCAAGCGTGTTGTTTCCATCTATGTTCATCGAGCACGAGCCGCAAATGCCCTCACGGCAGGAGCGGCGGAAGGTGAGCGTGGCGTCGATCTCGTTTTTGATCTTTATAAGGCCATCAAGAACCATGGGGCCGCATTTGTCGCTATCAACCCAATAGGTATCAATTCGCGGCTTCGCGCCATCGTCAGGGTTCCAGCGATAGATTTGAAACTCTTTCCAGTCGCCCTTGGAGCCGGGAGAATTCCACGTCTTGCCAGTCTCAACTTTCGAATTTTTGGGAAGCGTCAACTGAACCATAGTCCCTGGTAATCCTCTTCTAAATTCGAGCGGATACGCCTCTCCACATGAGGCTGTGGCCCACGCGCTGTCAACGCCCGCCCCTATCGCTATATTGTCGCTATTGCAGGCTGCTTCATACTCCTAAGCTAGGCGATGCTTCTTGAGTTTACGCACCAGCTCAGTGAGTTCCACCGCGACATCGGCGCCCGTCTCGACGGAGACCTTCAAGGTTGCGCGTGACTGAATGAGCTTATTTAGTCTCTCCTGCTGCTCTCCAAAACCAAAGAACAGTGCTTCAGGCGCATTGATCTCGCCATCCTCCACCGCCGACATCACGTCGACTGCGTTCTGCGATGCGAGTACCAGCATGGAAGCGACGTCGTTGACGAGCTGCTGGAACAACCGAGAGGCATCTGTACCGACTCGTGGCCCATGCACGCCGAACTTCAAGGGCGACGAGGCTGGGCCGCCGTCGCCAGCAAACAGCTTCGGATTGCTCAGAAAACGGCGAAATATCTCCTGCAATCCAAGACAGCAAGTTTCCAGGTCGCGCAGCGCCGTCCCGGCCTTGCGTTTCGACTTAGAGCGGTCTGCCGTTTTCTCTTGAGCAGACCAGTTTATAGTGGCGATAGATGTGATGGCTCCGAGAGCCGCCAGCGCCGGTAACACGGCAGTGAAAGGGTCCGGCGCCATTCTCGTTTCGCCCGCACTCTCGACAAGTTGGGCAGCAATTTTACCTCGCTCAATCCCTTTGGGTTTTCTCTGCTGCCTTGAAAAACGCGCTCGCATGCCAAGCTGCTCCGCTCATACGCCCTTGATGCACCTCAAGCGACCCTATTCCGAGGCGGAATGCAACGAGTACGAGCGTGAACGAGAAATGAGGCGATAAATCCGTTGCACTAGGTAATACTATAATAGCGAGTGAGGTTAGAGTTGCGTCGTATTGGACCAATGTGCGTATGCTCGTACCACTCAAAATAAGTGAACTAAATGCCCTTGCCGAAGACGCCAGCACTAACTACCGACTGCGTCGTATTCGATACGAAAGGCCGCGTACTGCTCATACGCCGCAAGAACCCACCGTTCTAAGGCCAATACGCTCTGCCTGGCGGCTTCGTCGATCTGGGAGAGACGGTTAAGGAAGCGTGCCGCCGCGAGCTGAAGGAGGAGACCGGCGTCGGCGCCGGCGCACTAACCTTGGTCGGCGTCTACTCCGATCCCAAACGCGATCCACGCGGCCACACGTGCTCGGTCGCCTATCTGACCCGCATCGACGCCGCCGAGCCAAAGGCCGGCGACGACGCAGCGATTGCCGAATGGGTAAGGGATTGGCGGTCCATCCCGCTGGCGTTCGACCACGCGCAGATCATATCCGACGCGGAGCGCGCCTTGTCTCTGACGTGAAGCGCTAAGGGATGAAGATCTGCGGTACACCGGCATCGACGCACGTTTGCTGCACTCGAATGTCGCTATACATATACTGACAAAGATTTTTCTTATAGTTCGAGTTATTGCGGATCTTGGCCGCCGACGCCTTGAACCCAGCTTTGCGTGCAACTTCTGCTAAGTACTGATCCTGGCAATAGGGGGTGGCCATCCACTGGCCACCTACCAACTGACTTCCGGTTTTGCATTTAATGGCCGCGCTAGCAGACGTCGTGAGGACGGCGGTCGCGACAAGGATTGTGCTGCTTAAACGCAGTACTGCGGACATGCTCATAGCCGCTTACTCCTATATTCAGCCCTCACTATTCATTTGTCAGCCGGGTTAGTGCGCGATGTACGCTTGGACTATCTTAGCGTAAATCTAGGATAGGCAGCAGACGCTCACTCCTATTCCGGAAAGAACTTCAGCGTTCTTTTGCAGCTGGATTCCCATTCTTTTTTTGTCATTCGAGTTTCTGAATCCCAATCCTTCATACACGCCTCCAAATCAGCGGATGTCACCGGGTCGTTTTTCTTGGCGTCTTCTAGGATGACCTCCGCCTCGTTCTTTGGCGCGGAATTTGACGGTGCGGCGCCAAAGCTCGGCGCAATGTTGCTGCCCAACAGGATTGTCGCAGCTGCAAGGGTAAGAAGAGAAGGGGCGGACAGATCTTTCATGACACGGGACCGATTTGCGGTTCGATTGCTAAGGGCGCAGCTACGAATAGTAGCTCCACAGGGCGAGCAGAATCATAGACACGGTGCCGTATGGTTTTGCGAAAAGCGGACACGCGAATTTGAGTTAAATTGTTCGCATCTGCATGAATGGACGGGCACTATGAAAATGGCAAGGGTTTCATGGTTGCCGCTGTCCCTAACGACGGCGAACGGCAGGTGGAGGCCCTAAGCTCTCGTTATCAATCCGATAAGCTCTTCTTATCTCGCCATCACGCAATTGCGATTTCTGTTGATCACGATGAAGTGCTATCAGTCGGTTACTGAGGCGGGTCGGCTACCCGCAAAGCATTTAAGAGGAGGAAGTTATGAAGGTATGGAGCAAGCCTGCGGTTCGTGAGCAGGAAGTTGGCCTTGAGGTTACTTCGTATCTGCCGGCCGAGATCGACATCATCTGAAGTTGATCCGACCCAACAGGTTTTTGAAGCGGCGGCCCCGTATCGGCCGCCGCTTTTTTCGCGCTTAAAGCTTGCTATTTCTCCAAACAAGCGGCCTGTACCGCGGTGAACTCGATCTCGCGCCTGGAGGCGAATAACCTCCAGTAGCGCCCTTTCCCGCCCTATCGCAGCCCCACTTTCGAAGCCCGTGGACCGGCTAGTGATCAAGCTGGCTGAGCCCACAGAGTAATCAGCGCCGCATCAGTAAACGCGGGCCTTAGGCTCGATATATTTGACCTCGTTGGTCATCGTGTGCGTGTGCACGGGCCGATAGTCAAGTCGCACTGATTTCGTCCCATAGTCGGCCCAGGCGAGCGTGTGTTTCATCCAGTTAGCGTCATCGCGATCAGGGAAGTCCTCGCGCGCATGCGCGCCTCGGCTCTCCTCGCGATTTTGAGCGCCTGTGACCGTCACCGCGGCTTGGGCGATCAAGTTATCGTATTCGAGTGTCTCGATGAGATCGGAGTTCCAGATAAGCGATCGGTCGTTGGTACGTATGTCGTCGGACGTTTTCCATATCTCACCGATTTGGCGGACGCCTTCGGCGAGCACCGAGCCGTCGCGGAATACGGCGCAATGCATTTGCATCGACTTTTGCATCTTGAGGCGCAGATCGGCCGTGGCCGTGTCACCTTTTGCATAGCGAAAGTAATCGAGACGAGAAAGCGCTAAGTCGGCCGCGTCGATGGTCAGCTCGGGTTGAGTAGCTCCGGGTTCGATGGTCTCAGCACAGCGCAAGCCTGCTGCTCGGCCGAAGACAACCAGGTCGATAAGCGAATTTGACCCTAAACGGTTGGCCCCATGGACTGAGACGCATGCGGCCTCGCCAATCGCCATAAGGCCCGGCACGACGCGGTTTGGCTCCTCATCTACACTTGTGAGAACCTCGCCGTGATAATTCGTTGGGATACCACCCATGTTGTAGTGCACGGTGGGCAGCACTGGAATGGGATGACGGCGCAAATCGATACCGGCGAAGACCTTTGCGCTTTCTGTGATACCCGGCAGGCGCTCGGCAAGGATCTTGGGGTCGAGGTGGTTAAGGTGCAGCTGAATGTGGTCTCCGTCTGTCCCGTGACCGCGGCCTTCCCGGATTTCGATTGTCATCGATCGCGAAACGACGTCGCGCGAGGCAAGATCCTTGGCATGCGGCGCATAGCGCTCCATGAAGCGCTCACCTTCACAGTTGGTGAGATACCCGCCTTCACCGCGCGCGCCTTCTGTAATCAGGACACCGGCGCCGTAGATGCCTGTGGGATGAAACTGTACAAACTCCATATCCTGCAGTGGCAGCCCAGCACGCAACACCATGGCGTTTCCGTCACCGGTGCAAGTGTGTGCGGACGTACAAGAGAAGTAGGTCCGGCCGTAACCGCCGGTTGCCAGGATGGTCTTTGCGGCACGGAACTGGTGGATCGACCCATCCTCCAGGCACATAGCAACGATGCCGCGGCATACGCCGTCTTGGTCCATAAGCAAATCAATGGCGAAGTACTCAATAAAAAACTCTGCTGAGTGGCGCAGCGATTGGCCATAGAGCGTGTGTAACATTGCATGACCGGTGCGATCCGCCGCAGCGCACGTGCGCTGCGCAGGGGGGCCTTCACCAAACTTAGTCGTCATGCCGCCAAACGGACGCTGATAAATGCGGCCGTCCTCGGTCCGGCTAAAAGGAACGCCATAATGCTCTAGCTCATAAACGGCGGCCGGCGCATGGCGACACAAGTATTCGATGGCGTCCTGATCGCCCAGCCAATCAGCACCCTTAACCGTGTCATACATATGCCAGCGCCAATCATCTGGCCCCATGTTGCCTAGCGCAGCAGCGACCCCACCTTGCGCTGCGACCGTGTGCGAGCGTGTAGGAAAAACTTTGGTGACGCAGGCCGTTTTCAGCCCCGCCTGTGCGCATCCGAGCGTCGCCCGCAACCCCGCGCCTCCGGCCCCGACAACGACGACGTCGTAGGTATGGTCAGTGATCGGATAGGCCTTGCCGCCGACGCCAGGTGCCGTCGCGTCCCCTATACCGTTCGTCTTTTTCTGACGCTTCTTCGTCATTCCATTTACGCCCCGAAGCTCAATTTCAGCACGGCGAAAATCGCAGTCGCCGCCGCGCCGATTGCAAACAAGGTGTTTGCCAGCAGCAAAAGCATCTTCACACCATCGCTGTGCACATAGTCCTCAATGACGACCTGCATGCCGATGCGCATATGTACGGCAACCGAAAGCACTAGAACAATAAGCGCGGTGGCGACGAGCGGATGTGAAAGTGTGGCTTTCACATTCGCCAAATTGGTGCCGGCGACACTAGCGATCAGCCAGATAAGAAACGGCGCAAGGATGAGATTGGCGACAGCCGTCAGGCGCTGCTTTACAAAATGATCCGCACCTTCCTTGGCCGAGCCTAGGCCACGCGCGCGCTTGAGGGGTGTAATCATCGTCATTGCTAGAGCCACCCCCGCTCGGCCGCCACATAGGCCCAAAGGCCCGCCGTCAAGATCACCGAAAGGATAATTGTGCCCCAAGACAGGAGATCGACGGTCGGGATGTCTAGGCCAGAGCCGGTATCCCAGACGAAGTGTCGGACGCCGCCGAGCATGTGGTGGATCAGCGCCCAAGAGTAGCCAATGAGTACTATTGCGCCGAGCCACGTAGCGAAGAGACCATTGACGAACGCGAAATAGTCCGGACCCGCAGCCGCTGCGAACATCCACCACGCGAACAAGAGTGAACCTAAGTAAAGCGCCACGCCAGTTATGCGATGAAGGATCGACATCACCATATTGATGTGCAGGCGATGAACCTGCAGATGCGGCGACAGCGGCCGTTGTTGCGGGCGCCGTTCGGAACTCATCTCTGCCATGAGGACTGCCTCGTTGTTCTAGTCGCCCCGCGTTGTAGCGCGGTGGTGC
>JAUVPN010000101.1 GCA_030598645.1 Hyphomicrobium sp.
TCGCGAGCTCTGCGCTCCGATGGCTTTTCGAAATAATTTCGAAGCTTCATCTCCCGGAAAATGCCCTCGCGCTGCATCTTCTTCTTGAGCGCCTTGAGCGCCTGATCGACGTTGTTGTCGCGGACGAGTACCTGCAAGCTATGCCTTCCTCTGATTGATTCGAGCGATTGAACGACACAAAAACACGCCCGGCGGGGGACCCCGTCGGCACCGCGTCCGTAATCGAGAGTGGCGGTCCCTACCAAAAAGCCGTTGATTTGTCCATCGGCAGGACGATCAAACGACCAGCCTATACATCCGAAGATCGACCCTTTAAGCGCGTGAAATGGCCCATTTTGCGGCCGGGGCGGGCCTCTGCCTTGCCGTAGAGATGCAGGCACACGCCAGGCTCGCCAGCCAAACGGCGCCAATCGAGTGCTTCCTCCCCGATAAGATTGTTCATCTGGGCATCGGAATGGCGATCGGTCACGCCCAATGGCCAGCCAACAACAGCACGCACGTGGTTTTCGAATTGGCTCACCTGGCAAGCGTCGATCGTCCAGTGGCCGCTGTTGTGAACCCGCGGAGCAATCTCGTTTACAATTAAGGGCTCCGAGTTTTCGCGACCCACATAGAACATTTCCACGGCCAGTAAGCCGACGTGGTCGAGGGCGGCGGCAATCCGTTCGGAAATTTGGCGCGCACGCAATTGATGCGGTGACGGAAGGTCCGCGGGGACGGAGGATGTTCTAAGTATCCCATTATCGTGGTGGTTTCGGGTAGTGTCATAAAAGCGCGTCTCACCAGCGGCATTTCGCACGACCAAAACAGAGACCTCGAAAGCAAATCTCACGACGGCCTCTAAAACGGCGGGCTGGCGACCAATCTCGGCGAACGCGGAGGCTAATTCGTCAACGTTTGCAACTCTCACTTGGCCCTTGCCATCATAGCCGAGCTGGCGCGTCTTCAGAATTGCAGGAAAGCCTCCCGCGCTGATGGCTGCATCAAAATCTGTCTCAGAATCGATGGGGGCAAAGGGCGCTACCGGAATACCCAATTCGGAAATAAAGTTTTTTTCAATAAGCCGGTCCTGCGATGCCTTAAGCGACTTTGGTCCTGGGGATACTGGCTTTATGCGTTCTACGGCGGCGGCTGCAGCGAGCGGCACGTTCTCGAACTCGTAGGTGACAACGTCAACATCCACTGCGAATGCCGCGAGCTTGGCCGCATCGTCGAAGGCACCAATCATGGAGGCTTCCGCTACATCGCAAGCGGGTCCGACGACATCTGTGTACACGCGACATTTGAAGCCAAGGCGTGCTGCCGCGAGGATCAGCATGCGTCCGAGCTGGCCACCGCCTAAAATCCCAATAGTCGATCCTGGCGGGAGCGGCTGCATCATTTAGCGCCTTCCGCCTCCTTGGGCGCATCAGGCACGCTTGCGGTCTGCGCCGTGCGGTAGGCGTCGACGCGCTCTGAGAGTTGAGGGTCATTGAGCGCGAGGATCTGCGCTGCCAGAAGGCCCGCGTTTGTAGCACCCATTTCGCCAATAGCCAGCGTTCCCACGGGTATGCCCGCCGGCATCTGCACGATGGAATATAGACTGTCCTGCCCGCCAAGCGCCTTGGTCTGGACAGGGACGCCGAGCACGGGGAGCGGCGTCATTGAGGCTGTCATGCCGGGCAGGTGTGCAGCCCCGCCAGCGCCGGCAATAATTACCTGAAGTCCACGCTCTTTCGCCGACGCTGCGTATTTGATGAGACGCGCGGGCGTGCGATGTGCGGAAACGACACGAGCCTCATAGGGAACCTCGAGTTTGTCGAGTATTGAGGCTGCGTTCTTGAGGGTTGGCCAGTCGGACTGGCTCCCCATAATAATGCCGACGACGGCGGTCCCGTTGCTCATGGTTGCGTAACGTCCGGCCTACAAGAAAGCGCGGGATTACAGCAGCGGGCCGCCCTTTACAAGGGGCTTGAATGTCTGCGTCGGGGGACTTTCCTATGTTCGGGGACTAATTCAAAGAATTCAATCGGTCGCCAGTCAGACGACTTTGTCATCTAGCAGCAGCACTCATGTCTGGCGGGGCGCCGCCAGAAGATTGCGGTTTTTCCGTTAGGCAATGATGTCGGGTAGCAATTGGTCCTCAATAACGGCGATGCGATCTTTGATCGCGAGTTTCCTTTTTTTAAGCCGCTTTATGAGGAGTTGTTCGGCCGCTCCCGAGGCCTCGAGCGTTACGATCTCCTCGTCGAGATCGCGGTGCTCTCCCCTAAGCTTCACGAGTTCCTCGCGGAGCTCTCTATCATCAACGCGCTGCATTTTGCCGGCTCGGCCAAGACCTGCTCGTCATAGACACGCGCCCAAACCTTCGTTGTGTTCGGTCCTATAACGAGCCACAGTCTGACCTTAACACACAAATTCTATGTCAAAACTGAAGCTTAGGCTCAAAGCACAGCGTACACGAATATTTCACTATGTATCAAACTGCGCCTTGTCTTCGTGTTTACAAGCGGCTGTGAGCGTTGGACAAACGCGCCACAATCTGTCACCCTAAGTTTGTTTCTTCAACAATCTCATGGAGGTCCATGATGGCGCTTGCAGCTCACCTCGCAGAGCTAGCGGAGAAGCATCGGCATCTCAAACGTAGGATCGAAGAAGAGGTCGCCCGGCCGGGATCGGACGATCTGGAGATCCACCGTCTTAAGGTAGAAAAACTGAAGATTAAGGATGAAATCGCGCGCCTCCAACATGGTGAGACGCGGCACTAAGCTTTCCAAGCAAGCGGTTCCCGCTTACGAAAATTGGCACGAAGCCTTTTAGTCCGGCCCACTCGATCCGGGAGGGCCGGTTTTTTTGCAAAATCGCGCAGCCAAATCCAATTCCGGGCGACGCTCACGAGCCTGATCGTTAGGCGTCTTTTGCCATCTCGCGCAGCTTGAATTTTTGAATCTTGCCCGTCGAAGTCTTTGGCACCTCGGCGAAGACAACGTGGCGCGGGCACTTGTAGTGTGCGAGCCTCCGCCGGCACCAGGCGACGAGCTCGTCGGCTGTTGCAGCAGATCCGGGTCGCAGCTCAACGAAGGCGCAGGGCGTTTCTCCCCACTTCTCGTCTGGTTTGGCGACGACCGCACAGTAGGCGACAGTGGGGTGCTCGTAGAGCACGTCCTCCACCTCGATCGAAGAGATATTCTCACCACCTGAGATAATGATGTCCTTGGTGCGGTCCTTAAGTTGGATGTAGCCGTCGGGATACAGCACACCAAGGTCGCCGGAGTGGAACCAGCCGCCTGCGAAAGCCTCTTCCGTAGCACGCGGATTTTTAAGGTAACCCTTCATGACAATGTTGCCACGGAACATCACCTCCCCCAGGGTCTCGCCGTCGGCCGGTACGCGCGTCAGGGTTGCGGGGTCCATCACGCTTAAATCTTCAAGCGCGACGTAGCGCACACCCTGGCGCGATCTTTTGCGCGCACGAGCATCGTCGTCGATCTGATCCCACTCCGTATTCCACTCGTTTACCGTGGCCGGACCATACGTCTCGGTTAGCCCGTAGAGGTGGGTCAGATCGAAGCCTGCCGCTGTCATGGCGTCGAGGACGGACTGGGGTGGCGGGGCTGCGGCGTGGTTAACGCACACGCGGTGCGTGACGACCCGCTTCTCATCATCCTTGGCGTTGAGTAAGGTTGACATGACGATTGGCGCGCCGGACAGATGCGTAACGCGGTGATCAACGATTGCATCGTACATGGCTTTTGCACGCACCCATCTGAGGCATACGTGCGTTCCCACGACCACCGAGAGCGACCAGGGAAAGCACCAGCCGTTGCAGTGAAACATCGGCAGCGTCCACAGATAGATCGGATGCAGGCCCATACCGGTCTCAATCGTATTAGCGTAGCACATGAGGGCTGCGCCACGATGGTGATAGACGACTCCCTTGGGGTTGCCGGTCGTGCCCGAAGTGTAGTTGAGGGAGAGCGCATCCCATTCGTCTAAGGGCATGCGCCAGGAAAACTCGGGGTCGCCCTTGGCGATGAATTCTTCGTAGTCGTCGCTAGCAAGACGCTCCCCACTTTGGGGAAACTCTTTGTCGTCATAGTCGATAACGATCGGTTTGACGTTTGCCAGTGCTAGGGCCTTTTTCATCGGCGCTGAAAACTCGCGGTCCACGATCAGCAGCTTGGTGTCTGCGTGGTCAAGCTGGAAGGCGATGACATGTGGATCCAGGCGAGTGTTGATCGAATGCAAAACAGCCCCAGCCATGGGTACGCCGTAGTGCGCATCGAGCATTGGTGGCGTATTGGCGAGCATGGCGGAGACCGTATCGCCAGGCCCAATGGAGCGGCTGTCCAGGACCGAAGCAAGTCGGCGGCAGCGATCGTAGAACTCCGCGTAACTGATACGCGTTTTGCCGTGGATGACAGCAATATGACGGGGATAAATCCCGGCGGCGCGCTGCAGGAATTGCACCGGAGTAAGCGGCTGATAGTTGGCAGGGGTCTTGCCGAGGTTTTGGTCATACGGACTTGAGGACATTGCTAGATCTGCACTTTATGAGACTGGGTGCATCAAGACTTCTTGAAGTCCTGGAAAGGCTAGCGAAAGCGCCGTTGGTCAGCAACGCCCATAATGCCTACTGGACTTTATAGCATTCGCATCGTGACTGCCCAGTGAGGTTCGAGCTGGCGGACCAGAGTTTATTCTTTGCTGCCCTCTTCCTCGGTAGACTTGTCCTCGTCGGACTTTTCTTTGTCTCCTGACATCTCCTGCAGCTTCGCAAAGACGCGGGCCTGCTCCTCTTCAGGGGTTTCCTCCCGCGCCACATCGACTTCAGGCTCCATTATCACCGCCCTGGTTTCCTCCGCAGATGTGGCGAGCGCTGTGGTTGACTCGGTTGGCAGCAGCGTGCCGCCCTCCTGCATACCCTTCTGCGCTTCCTTGTTCTCCCGCTCTAAGCGTCGTGCCGCCTTCTGCACTTCGTTGTCCAGGTCGATCTGCGAGCACAAACCGAGCGTTACCGGATCTTGGGGCGTAAGATTCGGGGCGTTCCAATGAGTGCGGTCGCGGATCTGACCGATTGTGGGCTTCGTGGTGCCTACCAGGCGCATGATCTGGCTGTCCTTAAGCTCGGGATGATTGCGCAATATCCAGAGCACTGCATTAGGGCGATCATGGCGGCGTGAGACGGGAGTGTAGCGTGGGCCCTTTTTCGTCGGCATAGGTGGTACGACGACCTTGGACTCGGCGAGGTGGAGCTCGTGGGTGGGATCACGCTCGGCAGCCTCAATCTCTTCGCGCGTGAGCTGCCCAGACGTGACCGGATCGAGGCCCTTAATGCCTTGGGCGACATCACCATCGGCGATGCCCTTGACCTCGAGCCCGTGCAGCCCGCAAAACGCTGCGATCTGATCAAACGTCAGCGATGTATTCTCGACCAGCCACACGGCCGTGGCCTTAGGCATTAGGGGTTTGCGGTCGCTCATTACAGCTTTACCTCCGGCATCCTACGGTGCGTCCGCAGGGGCCAAACGTTTCGGGGCAACTGGGGAATGGAGCCTTATAGCTTGCCGCCGCGCGTCGGCGCAACCACGGATCGGGCTAAAGCGCTGCGCGTTATTGCCCACCGCGGCTAGCGCAGATAGTGTCTCGCCGCGCGAGTTGTGCAGATACGAAAAGGAGCAGCGTTGGCAATGACAGCGGCAAAGGGCGTTTTCTTGGAAGACCTTAGCTTGGGGCAGGAGGCAAGCCTATCCAACCCCGTGAGCGAGGCCGATATCGTTGCATTTGCCGACGTCTCTGGCGATCGGAATCCGGTTCATCTGGACGCCGACTATGCTGCGACCACCATGTTCAAGGAACGCATTGCCCACGGCATGCTATCGGCGGCCTACATCTCGCCGGTGTTCGGCATGAAGTTGCCAGGACCTGGCGCGATCTACATTTCGCAAACCCTCAAATTCAAGGCACCGGTCAAAATTGGAGATACGGTCGTCACAACCGTGAGAGTGGCTGAACTGGTTCCTGAAAAGCGGCGTGTGCGCTTTGAGTGTGTCTGCACGGTCAACGACAAGCCCGTTGTCGAGGGCGAGGCAGTGCTGATGGTACCGACGCGTCCGGCCTAAGCGCGTTTGTAGCGCAGGAGCGCTTGCCACGATGCGAGAAGTGCGCGGCTTCCGCGAAGTTCCTGACACCGCCCGTGGGGCTGTGCTCGCCATCGGTAACTTCGATGGCGTGCACCGAGGGCATCAGGCGTTGCTTGCAGAATCGCTAGCGAAGGGTAACGAGTTCGGCGCGGCGGCCGGGGTGCTGATATTTGAGCCGCACCCGCGCGAATTCTTCCACCCGCAAGAGCCCCACTTCGTGCTGACGACGCAGGCGCAGAAGTTGGCTATATTCAAAGCGCTGGGATTAGACCTTGCAATCGTGATCGACTTTAACGTTGAGCTTGCCAAGCTGGCAGCCGACGCATTCATTTCCAGTGTACTTGTCGAAGGACTGGATATCCGACACGTTGTTATCGGACACGATTTCTTCTTTGGTAGAGACCGCAGTGGCACACCGGAGCTTATGCAGGCCGCGGCAGAAAAATTCGGGTTCGGGCTCACCGTCGTTGCACCCGTAGCTGAGGGTGGCGAAGCTTTTTCCTCCAGCATAATTCGGCTCCGCCTAGCGCACGGTGATGTAATTGGCGCCGCTCAAATGATGGGGCGTTGGTGGCGTGTTGGTGGCAAGGTGATAGGCGGCGCCAAGCGAGGTGTAGGGCTTGGCTTTCCTACAGCCAACGTGCCATTGACCCGCGGCACAGGCCTTGGCCATGGCATTTATGCGGTGCGAGTGTATTTAAGTTCCGACCGCTACGATGGGGCCGCGTATCTAGGAACGCGGCCGACCTATGATGACGGCATGCCGGTACTGGAAGTTTTTTTGTTTGACTTTAATGAGGATCTCTATGGCCATCCGATAGAGGTGGAGTTCATCGATTTTATTCGCGAGGATCGTAAATTCGACACGAGTGAGGCGCTGATTGCACAGATGCAACAGGACTGTGCAAGCATTCGTGACATCTTACGCAGCGCTGGCAACGCCCCGCTAGTATGAAGGCTCTGAGCACTCGCAAGAGCATTTCTGGATCAGTGGCGAGCATGCTGCTAGAACCCTCCCGCGCGAGACTCGGTGGGACGGATTATGACAAACAACACCGGTGGCGATGGCAATGCCACCAAGGCCAAGAAAACAAGCGGAACAGAGACGGTAGGGTCTTCGAATGCGGAGGCCGCTATGCCTAACTCTAACGAAGGTCGTGATTGGAGCAAAACGCTCTTCTTGCCTAAAACGGATTTTCCTATGAAGGCGGGCCTGCCCAATCTGGAGCCACGCCTGTTGGAACGTTGGGAAGAGATAGGGCTCTATTACCGTCTCCGCGAAAAATCACGCAATCGCGCAAAATTCGTGCTGCATGACGGGCCGCCCTACGCCAATGGCCACATCCACATTGGGCACGCGCTCAACAAGATCCTAAAAGACCTCGTCGTGAAATCGCAGCAGATGCTCGGTCTCGACTCCAACTATGTACCCGGTTGGGACTGCCATGGTCTGCCGATCGAATGGAAGATTGAGGAGAACTATCGCGCTAAGGGGCGCAATAAGGACGCAGTGCCTATCAAAGAATTTCGCCGCGAGTGCCGCGAGTTTGCAGCGCATTGGATAAACGTGCAGCGCGCGGAGTTCGCGCGCCTTGGAGTCGTCGCCGATTGGGCACATCCGTATTCGACGATGAACTATGTCGCGGAATCAACGATCGCCAATGAACTTATGAAGTTCGCTATGCATGGCACACTCTACCGCGGCTCCAAGCCGGTCATGTGGTCCGTTGTTGAGAAGACGGCGTTGGCAGAGGCAGAGGTCGAGTACCTGGACTATCAGTCCGACATGATCTGGGTAAAATTTCCAATCAAGAATGCGCTCGAAACGGGCGTGGAAGGTGCCAGCTTAGTTATATGGACAACGACGCCCTGGACGATGCCGGGCAACCGCGCGATCAGCTTTTCGTCGAAAATAGACTACGGACTCTATAAGGTGACCAAAGCGCCCGATGAAAACTGGGCACAATCCGGAGATCTTCTGATCCTCGCTGACGCACTCTCTGAGGGCGTCATGAAGCAGGCGCGAGTGACAGAATTTGAGAAGGTGAAGAACGTCCCGGCCGCGGCCTTGGCGAAACTCGTCTGCCTGCATCCCATGAAAAATGTTGGCAGCGGATATACGTTCGATGTTCCGCTATTAGACGGTCATCACGTCACCGATGATGCGGGCACCGGTTTTGTGCATACGGCGCCCGGCCACGGCACCGACGACTATCATATCTGGATGGCAAGCCAAGCAGACCTGAAAAAGCGTGGCATCGACACATCAATACCGTTCACGGTCGATGCCGATGGCGTGTTCACCAAGGATGCACCGGGCTTCACTGGTAAGCGCGTACTCAAAGAAAGTGGCAACAAGGGTGATGCTAACGACGCCGTGATTACGGTGCTACTTGAGGTAAAGGCTTTGATTGCGCGTGGGCGCCTCAAGCACCAGTATCCGCACTCTTGGCGCTCAAAGAAACCTGTCATCTTTCGCAACACGCCGCAGTGGTTCATCGCCATGGATAA
>JAUVPN010000006.1 GCA_030598645.1 Hyphomicrobium sp.
TCATCATCGCCTGCCTGGTCTAATGTGGACCCAAAGCCCAGTGTCAGCTCTGTCCCTGGATTGTTGACGAGGAGCGTGACCTTGTGGATCTGATCCGTCCAGGCGGCGCTGCTGCCGAGATGAGTTGTGTTGTCGGTGACGGGCGTGATGGTCCATGACACATCTCCAGTGCCGCCTGAACTTGGCGCATCGTTGCCGCCGGCACTAAGCTGCTGAAAAAAGTCTTCAAGCAAGACCTGCTGGCCGTTCACCATCACGAAGAAGGCGTCACCGTCCTGACCATCCCAGCTGTCGAGTTCGTAGAGATCGAATTCAATAGTGACGCTGGTGGCTTCGGCGGGCACCGCAAACGTCTTCTGTACATTCTCACCTGCGCCGAACCGGCCAAGCGCTGTGGTTGTCTGACCGCTTGGGTCCAATAGGCTCACTGTGGAGGTCGAGGACCAGCCGATTGCGCCGCCGTCACCATCAAAGGACTCTTGGGATATTATGGACAATAAACTCATCGGACTTAGGGTGCCTGCTGCACATCCACAAAACCGAGATGCTTGCAACTATCGTGCCCATATGAAGCCCTTGCATCGTAACGTTAATGAATATTGACCAATTGTGTGTTGAGGGTCGCGTGGGATGCTTAATATAAATTCGTGATCAGCGTTGCCTCCATCTGCTACTTTTTTCGATCATCCGATCGCAGGTTTGATCTCAATAGCGTGTCCCCTCACCGCCGTGTCAGCAACTGTCCAGCCAAGGAGTTCCTTGCCGGTGACGGCTCATAGCAATCGGTGATGGCATGTTGGTCGTGGGATCGAGTTCAGTACGAAGTATCGATGCGGCTGATCGTCAGCCCTCTATGGCAAACGAGAGCTACACCTGCATTGGGCCTGGCTGCTTATGGCCTGGAAGCGCTGCCCATTCGTTCCTGTTCCTCAAGCTTTGCTAAGTTGAGCTAGAGCAATCCCTTCCTGCGAACGGCACCTACCAGGTGCTTGAACGTGCGTGGCCGGAAAAAATCTCAGCGATGCGCCGGCGCGTGGCTAGGTACGTTTCATCGGGCAAATCATCAACTGCTAAAAATCCATGCTCGCCGATCTCGTGATTGGACGCCGGCACATATTTGCGCTCTCACTCTTGCGTGTAATAGAGGACGATGTGATCCCCGGGGGAAGACATCGAAATGCGCGTAGAGACCGATAGGCGGGGACGCTGTTTTCAAAGCAATGCCTGTCTGTTGCAGGAGCTCGCGATGGAGGGCAGCCTCAACCGCCTCGTTGCGCTCCACGCCCCTCCGGCAAAGTGCCAGCCCGCTTGATGGCCATGGCGCACGAGCAGTACGCGGCGCTCCGTGTCCACAACCCCGCTCGAACGCCGAGCGTAATTTTGGATTGGGGGCGCCAATTTTGAGGAGAAGTTTGTCAAAGAGATTGGGCATGCTCTTGGTGCCACAATTCTACCTCATTCCGAAACGCCTTTACGACACCGTGGCGCCGGCGCTCAGCCGGAAACATGAGGCTCGAGTGTCAACAATTAAGGCGGATCGCGACGTCAAGGCGGTCCACGTGCTAGCCTTACGGGGTTTACTTGTCACATGTCGGGTAAGGGAACATGCCTACCGAATACTGCGACTACTGCGGCCCAACCTCCGATTGGGCCGTTGTAAATACGCATCCGAACCGGGAGCATATTGCCGTTGAGAATCTGCAGCGTCAGGAGTTTCGCGCTTATTGTCCCATGGTCAAACGCCAGCGCCGGCATGGCCGGCGGATAGCCGATGTACTAAGACCTCTTTTTCCCAGCTATCTCTTTGTGCAGGTGAAACCTAATGCGCAGCGTTGGAGTCCGATGCTATCCACGCTGGGCGTGCGTACCGTGGTGCGGTCTGGCGATCGATTGAGTTTGATCGAGGACGCCTTCGTCCAAGGTCTCAAGGCGCGCGAGGTTGACGGTGTCGTCGCGCAGCCCGCAAGCCCTTATCGGGTTGGCGAGGAGGTGTGCATTGCTGGCGGCGCCTTCAATGGCCTTGTCGCGACGATCATTGACATGGACGAGAGGGATCGACTGACCGTTCTTATGGATCTGCTCAACAGGTCCGTGAAGGTCAAAATCGAAGAGCGACAGATCTCTCCGGTATGAGGAAGCCAGGTAACGCTTTGTCTCGCTTCTCCCTAGCGTTGGAGCGCGCTCAAGGCTATCAATCGGATGCGAGTGAGAGCTGTTGGAACGCAAAGTCGCACTGATCACCGGCGTCACCGGTCAGGACGGTGCCCATTTGGCTCGCCTCCTGCTTCAAAAGGGCTACGTTGTTCACGGCATAAAGCGGCGCTCATCGTCATTTAACACGGCGCGGGTGGACGATCTCTATGTCGATCCGCATGAGCATGAGACGCGCTTTTTCATGCACTACGGAGACCTAACGGACGCCACCAACCTTATTCGACTTATTCAGGAATATCAGCCCGACGAAATCTACAACTTGGCGGCCCAAAGCCACGTCCAGGTGAGCTTCGAGACGCCAGAGTATACGGCGAATGCGGATGCGCTTGGCACCCTTCGTCTGCTCGAGGCAATCCGCATCCTCGGGATCACGGAAAAAGTGCGTTTTTATCAAGCCTCAACCTCGGAAATGTACGGCAAGGTTAAAGAGACGCCGCAGGCAGAGACGACACCGTTTTACCCGCGATCACCTTATGGCGTCGCAAAGCTTTACGGTTATTGGATCACTGTGAACTACCGCGAAGCCTATGGCATGCACGCTTCAAACGGCATCCTCTTTAATCATGAAGGCCCCCTGCGCGGTGAAACGTTTGTGACGCGCAAGATCACACGCGCTGTTGCAGCCATCGAGCGTGGTTTGCAGGACCGGCTTTATCTGGGAAACCTTGATGCCAAGCGCGACTGGGGACATGCGCGCGACTTCGTCGAAGGTATGTGGCTCATGCTGCAACAGACGGAACCCGACGACTATGTATTGGCCACAGGTGAGATGCACTCGGTGCGCGTGTTCGTTGAACGCGCCTTTGCGCACGTGGGGCGAACCATTCTCTGGCGCGGTCAAGGTGTCGACGAAGTTGGTATTGATAAGCGGAGTGGCGAGGAGCTTGTGCGCATCGACCCGCGCTACTTTCGCCCGACCGAGGTTGATGAGCTGTTGGGTGATGCCTCCAAGGCGCGCGAAAAGCTTGGGTGGGCGCCAAAGATAAAGTTTTCTGAGTTGGTGACCGAGATGATGGACAGCGACTTAAAGGCAATCGAGCACGAGCAATGGCGTAAGGACCGAGTGACCCAATAAGCCGCCCGGACTGGAAGGTCTTAGAGTTTATGGATAGAAGACCCGAAGCCGCGTCAAGCACACCCTATGCGCTCAAGGGCAAGCGCGTTTGGGTCGCGGGCCATCGGGGAATGGTGGGCGCAGCGCTCATGCGGCGGCTTGTCTGCGAAAACTGCCAGCTCGTAACCGCGGATCACGCCGACCTTGATCTTACTCGTCAGGCAGATGTGGAGGAATGGTTTACTGAACATCAACCCCAAGTCGTCTTCGTCGCCGCAGCAAAAGTTGGCGGGATCTTAGCCAATGAAACTTACCCCGCCGAATTCCTCAGCCAGAACCTCCTAATCGAGTCAAACATCATCCATGCAGCTTGGAGGCACGCGATCGAAAAACTCCTCTTCCTTGGCTCGTCGTGCGCATATCCCAAGCACGCCCAGCAACCCATCACGGAAGACGCGCTGCTCACGGGGCCGTTGGAGCCGACCAATGAGTGGTACGCGATTGCCAAAATCGCTGGCATCAAGCTGTGCCAAGCCTATCGCAAGCAGTACGGCTGCGACTTTGTCTCCGCAATGCCCACCAACCTCTACGGCCCGGGGGACAACTACGATCTCGCAACCAGCCACGTGATCCCTGCGCTTATCCGCAAGGCCCACGAAGCAAAGCTACGCGGAGACCCTGAAATGACGATTTGGGGAACGGGCACGCCGAGGCGGGAGTTTCTGCACGTCGATGATTGCGCCGATGCGCTCGTGCACCTTATGAAATTCTACTCCGCGCCAGAACATATCAATGTTGGCTCGGGACACGACGTGACCATCCTCGAACTTGCGCGACTCGTTTGTGATGTCGTCGGCTTCAAGGGCGAGATCGCTTGTGATCGGTCCAAGCCCGACGGGACGCCGAGGAAACTTATGAGCGGCGATAAGCTGCATGCACTCGACTGGCGGCCACGGATCGAATTGACGGAAGGACTTCGCGACGCCTATGAGGCTTTTCTCACAGAGAAGCTCGATTCTGCGTCTGGCAAACTGTCTGCCTGAGTTGTCCGGGGCGCTGCACCCGCTACGTTGAGGAGCAGACTCTCCCAGCGCGCGATAGCAAGCGGCTTGTCGAATTCTGCCTCAAAAGCTTCTCGCGCCCGCTTTCCCATCTGCTGGCACAGCGCGGGATTTGTGGCGAGCTCCAGCCCGGCTCGCGCAAGACCAACCCCGTCGCCTTGGGCGATCGCACGGCCGCACCGATGCTTTGCAAGCAGCCGGGCGATTTCTCCGTTGCGGTCTCCTATGAAAATGGCCGGACGCCCAGCCGCGGCGATGCCGTAAAATTTGCTCGGCACAATCAGGCCCTCCAGTTCGGGTCTGAGCGAGACGAGATGGACGTCGACCGCAGAGAGGCTTTCGGCCAACTGGTCGCGCGCCTGATAGGGCTTAAACAGGACAGAGGTCAGGCCGCGTTGGCCCACTTCGCGCGCGAGCGCAGTGTAAAGTGCTCCGCCGCCGACGAAAACCCACACGATCTCGGGCAAGACAGCGGGAGGCCATTCTGACCCGTTAAGGTCTTCTGCCACGCGTCGTTCGGTTTCGACGTGCGAGATTGCATCAAGCAAGGTGTCGTAGTCGTGTGCACGCCCCAGATTTCCGGAATAACCGATGATGAACTTGTCTTGCAGGCCCCACGCGGAGCGCAGGCCATTGTCGGGATGGGCAATTGGCCGGATCAGAGCTGAGTCGGCCCAGTTGTGAACGATGCTGATGGAATGGGGTTTGATGCCGTTCGCCTCAAGCCTCTGCGCCATCCGATCGCCAAGCGTCACGTTCATTGCGGCTTTTTGCAGTGATCGATTGCGAATGGCACGCAGCGCTCCATAGGCGGCTCCTGCAAGCCGACCTCGGCCAAGTCCTGCCGCCTCGGCAACCTCGGGGAATAGATCCTGCAGCCACGTGACCAGCCGAGCGCCTCGCACGCGCGCGATCGGCGCGGCAATCACTGAAAGCATGGGCGGATCTGTCTTGGCGACGAGAACGTCGCCGCGACGCGCAAGCCGCCAAAGCGTTGAAGCGGCAAACATATAAAAAGTGACGTAATCAATCGTACGACCAATGAGGTTCTGCCGCCCGAATTGCGACGTCCATACCCGATGGATCGCTAGACCACCCACGCTCTCCTTTGCTGGAAGCCTTTCCTTGGGGGAATCATAGATCTGACGACTTGTTACGACGTCGACTTTATATCCGCGTTCGGAAAGCGCAAACGCGAGATCCGACAGCATCTGACTGGTCGCGGAGTGATCGGGATGAAAGTAGCGGTTGATGAATATGATGCGCACAACAGCTCCTAAAGCTTAGCGCAATATCAATTGCGAGTTTCCAACTCGCGCTGAGAATGGCGCCCACATTGCGACAATAATTGGATCTGCGATCCGTCGCGGATCGCCGCCATGCTTAAGGCAACCTCTCACGCGGGGAAGAGTCCAAAGGCGTTGCAGAAAGCACCAATTTCAGTAGATAGGGTGCTCGAGGCATGCAGGCCGTGCGGGCGTCTGACAGTGCGCCTCTAGCCGCGAGGTGCTGGGGCAAGGACATCACCCCGGGCAGGCGCCTGCCTTCGCCACAACAGCCGATCGACACTCCGGGAAAGCAATCGCGGCTCAGCATCTACGCCAGGGAAAACAGGTTGAAGGTCAATTTGTTGAACGTCGATCTCAAGGCTTGATTAGGCGGACGCAGAAGGTCAACGTCTCCCGCTGATCGATGAGTATGCAGATCAGCATTCTACCGGGAACGTATCGGGGGATTTGATCGCGTCGCCGACCGTCGGATGAGTAGTGCAACGAGCGACACCCCCACAATCGCTCCTACCGTGCTCGCCACGAAGTCTCCAAACGACGCCACCCGGCTGGGAAGAAGCAGCTGGCTGAGTTCAAGGATACCAGCATACGCGACAATCGCGAGAGTGAGCCGATGGGCGTCTATGTTTTGCCGCATAGCGAGAGCCGACAGGACCCCAAGCAACAGGTAAGCCAAACCATGCTCGAATTTGTCTGAGACGCCTTCAATGTCGGGGCGATACGCTGCCGGCATCAAGGACAGCAATGCAATGGAGAAATAGCCCACGCCTGCGCCAAAGAGAGCGGCGAGCTTCACGTTTTTGTCCGAAAGCCAAACTTTCATTATGGTGTCCGCTAAAGCGGATCAGCGACTAGCACAAGTTGTCATGATTCGTCATGGTTACCGCGAAGTGAAGTGATGGATGGGACTTGACCGCCTACGGTGTCGAACGATGATTGACCAGATCAGGACCGGCAAAAGGGCCGGTCTAATTCACCCGCGGTTCAATCAAAGGAACAAATTCGTCATACCGGCCGCCGGTGACGGTGAGATTGCCATAGCGGAGCCAGGCATGTGCCCTGAGGCCGCCCTGTTTGTCCTTAGCAACACCGAGATGGAAGTCGGCGCACAAGTCATGTTGGCGCAACCAGTGATCGGCCGCCATCACCTGGGTGAGACATTTCGAACGCCATGGAACATAGCGTGCTGCAAGAGTGATCGCCCAGGACAACCGTTCCACATCGATTGCCGTCGAGCGGCTAATCCGCTCATGCGGAAGAGATGCAGACTGTTCCTGAAGCTCTTGCAAGATTCTTTCGGGCGAGACAGTGGAAAGCCGAAAGCGAGCAACGAGAAGCTCTACCGACGCTTTAGCGAGATAGCGCCAATCGGAAAGTGATAGTTGCGCTGCGCGTCTAATCTTTTGCATCAACCACCTGAAAAGACAGGTTCAAGAACTTCGCCGACTGAGCTGCCTTTGGGTTGCAGAGCCTCATCACTCCGTGCTGATGAGGTTTCGAGCCGCGAGATCTTGAGCCAGGGCCAACGCGTCGCACTCCAGTTCCTCGCGCGATACCTCATACTCATCCACCATGACATCGCAGATTTCGCTGAGGGTCTTCCCCTCCTCAAGAAGGCGCCATAGGCGCGCTCCCACAGCATCGAGCCCAAAATAGGTGCCACTTACGAGGTCGAGGATGACCGTTTCGTCACCGACCTGTCTCGCCATCACGTTTGGCTTAATCGCAAATCTGTTCATCAGTTCCATCCGCCAACCTCTTCAGATTTTGCATGATCCTCAATTGCCGACTTCAGGTAGCTCAATTCTTCGAAGCGGCGGTGGTAGTCGAGATGATAGCAGTGGATCTGGGTGGCCAAAGTAGCAACGCGATCGAAATGGTCGCCCTGCATGGGCCGGTCCTCAACGTCAAGTAGGAATGAATGCTTCACCCATTCCACGAGGGCTTCCGCCTCACTGAGACGTCGAAATGAGATTCCTTCACTCCGTTCATCTCCCAGGAAATACACTTTTCGCAAGGGCACCGGCTGATCGCAATGCGGCAACTGCACCCCGGCCACAAACCGGGCCTTGGATGTGAAGGGCAAGGGCGGAGCCGTCTTCGCGTAACGATCAAGCAGGACCTTCTCACTGTCGCCCCACAGACGGATCGAAGGATGGCTCGGCAGAATTTCATAGCCGTCGCGGGTTGGCTCCACAACCAGGCCGTCATCGGTCAAGAACGGGTATCCGCTGATCGCGAAACAGGCCGCCAGCGTTGACTTGCCCCGGCCCGACTCTGCAACGAAAGCAATTGCGCCGCCCTCGAACTCGACGGCACTGGCATGAAACACGAGCTTGCCCTGCCTGCTCAAAATTAGCGGGAGGACTTGGTTCAGATAAAGATGTTGCAGCGTTATTTCCGAGACGTCTGACATCGGCCAGCATCTTACTCTCAAGCCCTCGGCCGATAAGTGAAAGTCCGCCAGTCCAGGGAAGCGCAACAGATAGCCGGCGTCGATCCGATAAAAAAGTGTCCACTCGGTCTCGTCGGGAAAAGCCCAAACGTGGAAGGGCGCGACGCCCACAGGCTGTTGCTGACGCGCAGCCAATAACGTGAATTCGTCCACTATTCGGTATCCCTGCTCACCGCGTATGACACGAAACGCGAAATCTCTGCTGGGGAAGGAAACAGATCGGGATGTTCGCGTAGCACAGCCTGCTCAATCTCCTGAATGGATCGTTGCCCGTCGCAATAGCCCAGCACGACGGTGCGCGCCCGTCCTTCCCGGCTTAACCGCGGAACGCGCATCGGATTGGTGCGGATCAAGTCCTCCGGTGCCAACAACATGCCATGCCACGTCGAATGACTGAAGCGCTGCCCATTAGCCGGAAATTCAACGGTCCAGGCGATCAGGTGATCGTTCGGCCGGGCCATGATCGTGGCTTTAACCAGTTGCCCTGCTTTCACCTGCACGGCGTCATCAATGGGCAGAAAGGCCTGTGGGCGCTTAATAGCATGCTGCGAAAGTGGTGAGTTCGTCATCCACACGCCTTGGGCCAATTCGCACTCGAACCACCCGGCAAGTCCATGCATGACGCCGTCGCGGGTCATACGCAATTCTGCGTTCCAGGTGTAGAATTCTGGATTTTCTTGGTGCAGATCGATGCAGCCCAATTCGGCCGCCTCACAGAGTAGTTCTCGCTCCGTGAGTTCGACAGCATATTTTCGGTTAAGGCCATGGTGGCGCAACCATTGAAGTTCCGATGGCACCCCATCGGCCACCCAACCATCCACCTTGTCACGACATTTCTGCGACTCGATTGCGCCCAGCCGAAGCCTGATCTTGGCGGGAATCAATCGCCCCCCCGGCTTGAGGAAACGGCGACGGGCATCCTGGAGCAAGTTCACCAGGCCATAATCGAAACCGAAGTAACCGATGTGGTCGCAGATCCCCACATCGACACGGTCCGGCAGTTCAATTCGCTGGGAAAGTCCGCGGATAAACAAATGTGAGCTATCCGGGCTTGCGCGCGTAAGCGTCTCCCGCGCCACCTCAATCATAAGCGTAGAGTCGATGGCGCACACTTGCGCTGCACCTGCGTGCAAGCACATCAATCCAAGAACGCCCGAGCCACACCCGATATCTGCTACTCGGTCCCCCGGCCTGATCACCTGGGCGATGGCTGCTCTGAACTGTTCGAGCCTTAGGCGATCATCGACATATGACAGATGCTCTTCGAGCATTAGAGGCGAACTTCTTGCTTCACGATACAGAATCGCTAATGCGGCCTGCTTATACCCAGCATGGTGTAGTTGACTGTCTTGTACCCCTCGGGGCTCATACTTACCGCTTACGGCATCACAGTCTCAACCTCATCCGCCATCACGCTAAACTGCCGCTCATGGCCAAATACGCCGCGCTACACAGGCTTGTAGTCGAACAAGTAGAGCCCACTACCAAGCGGATGTGTGCCGACTCGCACAATGTTTTCTTTGATACGTCTACCGGAACCAGGCTACGTCATCACCATCCCGCTACCGGCATCTGGTGCGCCAATGCCTGTACCCTGCGTCAAGAGATGCAGCCCGCCAAAGACTTGAAGACTAGGCCTTTCGTATGGCTTCTTGCGTGCAATCGCCTTTGGTTGGCGCGCGTTGCCTCTCGCAAATTCCTGTTCCATCAATCCCTCCGTCAGATAGCAACTAGCACGCCCCGGATAAATCCATAGAACATCACCCCCAAGGTGTGTCAATCGGCAACTGGAACTGTTCCCCAGAACACCCAGATAAGTGTGGCGCGCCCGCCCCAGCAGTCCGGAGCCACGAAATTGTACGGTCAGCGCCATGCGACACCGCATAACAACACTGGGCCGCATCCCCTTTCCGCCGGCATTAAGGGCCGCGAAAGCCCGCTGCAAAGGCCCCTTCTCGAACTGCACTCGATTGCGAGCTATGATGTATCTTCTTCTCGTGGCTCCCTAATTTACGGGATCGCTACACGATCAATTGGTAGAACTTGGTGCGCAATCAGGTCTTGCCCTTATCGAGGTGGGCTTGCCGCCAAGCCGCAGCTGGTGACGACCTTGGTTGTTGCGCGCCTCTTTGAGCGCCTTAACGACCGCTTCGGCGCGAACCAGCTGAATAAAGTTCAGTCCCAATCAAAGCTTGGCGCGCGACCGAGACTCGAGACCAGGTCGAAAACGAATCAGTCATGTATGTATGCAGTGCCAGGTAGATGAGATTTGCAGTTAAGGGAGTACGAGGCGGCCGTTTTTTCCTATCTTGCGACCAGAGGTAATTGCTTCGCAACCAAACAGACCCCACAGCATCCACTCGGGCCAGCTCGAGTTTTTGGATTTACCGACCACGTCTAATAGCTTTGCCACCTCGCGTGGTTCCACCCAATCCCGGACGGTCTCAGACATTTTGCCTTTGAACAATTGCCGGATTTCAGGAAGATGCCATTGAAATGTAATGCTAAATTCGGCCTTCGTCTTCCGCGTTAGAACGGCCTGCGGCAGCAATCGAGTCAGTGCCTTTCTGTGCAAGTATTTGTCAGTACGCCCCCGCAATAGATACCAGTCAGGTATTGAGAAGGCGAACTGAATTAAGTTCGAATCGAAAAATGGTCGACGCAACTCGATGCCTACACTCGAAGCCATACGTTCCTCAAGTTCGCGAGCATGCGCCAAATATGCGTCTGACAGAGTATTGCTCTGTTTCCGTCGCCTTATCTGTCTGCTTCTAGTCGACGGGGAACTGCGATACGTCTCACGCCGTTGCTGCAGGAGGCGCCTCATCGGTGGCCTTAGCCAAGCTTCTCTATCGATCTCCCCTCGATCCGCGCGAACGAACCCGCGCAGAAGTTGTCTCACGCTGTCAGGTAAGAGCGGGGCGAGGCCATGACGACACAGCCACCATAAGCTCTTGCTAAGACCCACATCGCGACAATCTCCTTGTATGTAGGTCAACAACTCATCCCACTGTTTCGCCGCCAGAGCATCTGCGTAATAATTCCGGCTCCCGCAAAGCAATTCGTCTCCGCCGACACCAACCAGCAACACGCGACTACCCTGATCTCGAGCTCGCCGCCTTATGTCTAGTCCCATAACGCCGTTCGGATACGATGGAAACTCGCGGTAATGGCTCGCCTTTTGCTGATACCAGGAAAGCTCCATTCTTGACGGAAGAATCTCATGAATTTTCCGGTCTAAATGCCGCCCGACTGCCCGGGCGTAGTTTAGCTCATTGGCTCTAGATTCATCAGCAAAATACAATGTGTAGCCTTCTAAGCCGGGCGCTGGAAGCCGGTGGTGTCGGTTAAGCATCTCCGCCACGGCAAAAATCCCAGAAGAGTCCAACCCGCCGCTCACCTCGCAAGCAACCGGCTGGTAGGAGCGACACATTCGACGCACAGCGTCCGTCAGTAGTTGACGGTAGTGATCAACATAGTCGTCTTCCTTCGTGTAAGGCAGGGTTTCCCAAAGATCTGGTGTCCAATACTGGTCCAGGAGCTTCCCTCTTGAATTGACAGTCATCCGGTGAGCAGCATCCAGCCGGAAGATGCCGTTCCAGAATGTTTCGACTCTGGAGTGCCAGTCCCCCGCCAAAAATTCGGCAACCATGCCTTCATCGAGGTCCTCGGACACCCATGGCATAATCAGTATGGCGTGAACTTCCGAGGCGAAAACGAACGTTGTTCCATCCCAGTGATAGTTGAGGGGCTTATTGCCCATGCGGTCGCGCGCGCAGAAAACTTCTTGCCGCCGCGCGTCCCAGATCACCAACGCGAAATCCCCTTCGATATGCCGTAAGTAATCGCGGCCCCAGACTTCATAGGCCCTGAGAACAAGTTCCGCGTCCGAACGGTTGCGCAGGATGGCTCCACGCGCGAGGAGTTCTCTTCGCAGGTCTTCCCAATTGTCGACTCGCCCGTCCATTACAAGAACGAGGCTTTCGTCCTCGTTTGTAAGCGGCTGCGTTTCTTCGAGCGACTCTGGTGTCGTGCGCAACATGCACTGGCCGAGCGCGACCGGACCCCGGACCCAATTATTTATGCCGTCCGGGCCGCGGTAGGCCATCGCGGCCGTCATCTTCGCTAACCGCTCAGTCTCGACCGGCGCGCCATCGAAGCGGATGATGCCTGCTATTCCGCTCATGACTTAACGACTAGACCTGAATATCCAAGTTGATGTCCTGCAGTGTCACGGGGCGGCCCGAGTAGACAAACCTAACGTAGCGAAATTCAATATCGTCCCGCGCGGTCGCTAAGGCTTGTCCTCCGCCGAAGATTGGCTCGGGGCGCTCGGTGAGCACGCCTTGCAGGCCCTGCAATGTACCACGGGGCCATTTGCGTCTGGCCATAAACACCGGCCAACGCACTAGCAGGACGGGTCAGCAAGGCGGCATTCAGAAGAAAACTGACCAGATCGGCGCGGGCATGTCGCCGCCGCAAACACGCCCGCTCGCCAGCCACAACAAGACAAGCACGGCAGCAGCTGCGATGAACTGCACCGCGGGTTTAAGCGCGGCATAAACGGGCACTAAACCCTGTGCGCCATGCCCGAGGAGCCTTCGGTATCAGTGCCTGCTTGACCCTTCGTCAGCTGTTGGACGGTGCCGTACGATACCAACGTAGGCTTTTGATAAGCTCGCTTAGCGGAAGCAATTCGATCCTCCGACGCAGTGCCCCTCATGGTTAAGAGTCTAGGACTTTGCTTCATCAACTGTCTCCTCAACAAAGGCGTTGGGGCGATTAGGTCTTTACCTCCGAACTCGCCCGAAACGTCAGTCGGCTTTTAGTTAGTAAGGCATTCGAATGCGACAATTCCATCTCGCTATCCACAAATTTTGAAAGTCAGCATCATCCAACGTGTTGTTTGTTCGGGTCCCAGCGCTGCGCGTCTGTGACGTCTTTGACACAACGTGCCCGTGCAGCGCTATGCCACGTGCAATGGCGCATCGGTCTCAAGCATCGCTGTGGTACCCGCCGCTATCAGCATACTTTGCCCAGTAAGCGCCAAGCGATGAATATAAGGTGGAGGTTTGGGGCTAGTGGCGTCCAATGCGTTCGGTTCCGGAAAACTTTCCACGTGGCGCTGAGGCCCGCTTCGGATCGAACTGAACCAGCACGATCTTGCCCCTCTCAAGCTTCACGATCCGGTCCGCGAGCGCGAGGCTGGCAGGACGGTGGGTGATGAGGATGACAGTTCGTCCGGCGAGGGTCTGGCGGCATTGCTCGATGAAGGACGTTTCGCCGTGCGGATCAAACATAGCAGTGGCTTCGTCGAGGATTAGTATGGGCGGATCCTTTAAGAGGGCTCGTGCCAGGGCAATACGCTGGCGCTGTCCGCCAGAGAGCCTGATGCCCTGGTCGCCGACGATGGTGTCATAGCCCTGTGGCAGTCGGGTGATGAACTCATGCGCTTGCGCAGCCCCGGCGGCATGTTCGATCTCGCCTGCAGTGGCATTCGCTTTGCCAAATGCGATGTTGTCGCAGACGCTACCGTTGAACAGCAGCACATTCTGGGGGACCACGCCGATCTGGCTCCTGAGACTGTCGAGGCTGATGCTCGCGATATCCTTGCCATCGATGAATATCTGTCCGGCATCGGTCTCCTGCAGACGCATGAGAAGGTGTGCAAGGGTGCTCTTGCCGGCGCCATTCTCTCCGGTGATCGCGATCGTTTCGCCTGCCGGAATATCCAAGTTGATGTCCTGCAATGTCACGGGGCGGCCCGGGTAGGCAAACCTAACGTTGCGAAATTCAATATCGCCCCGCGCGGGCGCTAGGGCTTGACCTCCGCCGAAGATTGGCTCGGGGCGCTCGGTGAGCACGCCTTGCAGGCGCTGCAGCGTGCCGCGCGCCATTTGCGTCTGGCCATAAACACCGGCCAACGCACTAACAGGACGGGTCAGCAAGGCGGCATACAGAAGAAAACTGACCAACTCGGCAGGGGGCATGTCGCCGTTGCTCACACGCCCGCTCGCCAGCCACAACAAGACAAGCACGGCGGCAGCTGCGATGAACTGCAAAGCGGGCCCAAGCGCGGCATAAATGCGTTGCTGCGTAAGGCTGAGTTCCATCACGCGGCGAATCTGCTGGCTGTGACGCTGCGATTCGTGCGCTTCTCTTGTGAACGTCTTGATGGCGGGAAGCATGCCGAGGTTTTCTTCGGCGATCGCCACGGCGGTTGCCTGCGCTTGCTGCAACTGAAGGGCCAGGGGGCGAATGCGACGACCCATGATCTTGAGAAGCAAGTAGAAGAGCGGGATGAGGACAGCGACCAGACCGGCCAGCAGTGCATCGATGCGAAACATCAGCACGACGGCGCCGGCTACGGTCAGCACCAGCGGTATCACGCTGAGGAACGTGCCGGTGATGAAGCCGCTGAGTTGAGCAACTTCGTGAGTAATGAGCGCCAGAATATCACCCTGGCGGCGCAGGTGAAAAAAGCCAAGTGGCAAGGCCTGCAGGTGATCATAGATGCGTATGCGCAGATCAGCGAGAATACGCTCAGCCGTGCGGCTCAATAGATAGCCGTTGGCAAACTTCACCACCGCCTGAAACGCAAATAGAGCCAGCAACGCCACCAGTATTGCGCTCACGTCTGGCCGCCCGTGTGACAGCACGCCGCCGGCAAATCGCCCCCCTAACCAAGGCACAGCGAGCGCGGCAGCGGTCTCAAACAGCATCAAGGCGCCGGCAAAGGCCAGGCTGGCGCGATAGGGCGCGGCGAACCCCAGGAGGACGCGCAGGTTCATGGAGTTTGCTGGCTCCTGCTCAGCCGCTTGATGATGCCCCCTACCGCACGGCGCGCATACAGCCACGGCAACCAGCTCGGGCGCGCGACTGGATACTTGCTGCACATGTAAGCAGCGGGCGGGAACACGAGCTCACGAATGAAACGCCACCGGTTTGAGATGCGCGCAATTGCACGGAAGTCCATCCATTGTCGGCGAAGCGCGCTTGCGTCTAGATAAACGGAGATGTTCTCGCGACCGCCTGCCTCAGCCAAGCCGGCAGATACAGACTCGGGAATGCTTGTTTCAAAACACGTCCGCGCGCGTTCCAGCCCTTCTAGGCACACAGAGCTTAAGCCCTTGTGTCGGGCTAGACTCAATAACTCTTGCCGTTGCGCGCAGGTCAAGCTGCCCGCGAGCAGGTGGATGTCGTACAGCCATATGCGGCGATCACCACTATAGTGGGCGACATAATCTACATAATAGGGGCTCTGCTTGTGCACGGCGCGGTGCATGCATGCGATAAGCAGGGCGTGGACAGGCCCTGCGGCCACCGCTTCGGTGCATAGGTGAGGCAATGACACTACCTTGCTGCGGAGTTCTTCATAGGAAAACAACTGGGACAGCAGTTCGGAGTTGGCAATCTTCCAATGCACATCAATGTCGTGCTGTCCACCGCCTCCGCAATCTCGTGAGTAGCCGGCTTGGTAGCTGATGAATTCGCCGCTGACGCCGATGCTGCGCTTGAAGCCGAGCGATGTGAGCGCATCATCCACTTGCGCACGATCTTGAGGCCGAATGATAACATCAGTATCGCCGCGCGCACGCAATGCGGGATTGTCATAGTGCGAGTAGGCCAGCCCCGTGCCTTTGAAGAAGACCGGCTGAATGCTGTTCCTGGCGAGCTCAGCGACGATCTCTGTCAGCACGTGCTGATGGCGTAGCTCCCACATAGTATGGGCAAGCGCTTGGCGGTGAAGTGCATCCAGGACAATGGCAGGCCAATCTCGTCGGCCGCTCAAGCGCTCATTCAGCAATGCCTGCACACCATGATATTCGCTGCGCTCAAGGAAGGCCACTGCGAAACGCGTGCTACTGCCTTGAGGCCAACGCAAGTCCTCGCCGCGCAGGACGGCACACATCAGCTCATCGACAGCTTGAGAGCTGACCGCGGTGTCAATCTCTGTATAAACCGACATGTCCTCGCGGGTATCTCTTCCCGAGTACTCAGGGAAACTACGATTGCGTGATTAAAGAGCCCGATTGTGGCGCGATGGCGCGATCTCGGAGAATTGGCAAAATGATCATAGAGTAGCGCAATGCATTGTATTTATTTCATGCGCCGTCTCGGCGGATGACTGAGGCATTGAGCTCTCGCACATCAAGAGGCCTTATCGCGCGAGCTCACGGGCCGCACCGCCCGCTTAGGCGCGGGCTGGCCCTCCGCTGGGGCGGCGCGTCATGGCTGAAAGCGTGCAATGCACGAGTGCGCCGGGCGGCCTTGCCGCCTTGATAGCCTCTCTTGAGGCGCGCAGGGTTGGTGGGGGCAAAGGCGAAAAAAAACACAACTCTTCTCGTGGGTTAGGGTCCAATTGGGTTCGTTTTGTAAAATGCATGATGTCAAATGTCGCCAACATGCGGGCGAGCGCGCGCGCTGGCCAGCGAACGAAATGATTGCCGCCCGAGCCTGCAGGGAGGGTACCAGACCGAGACACCATCGAAATCGACAGGCTCCCCGATGGGCACCTTGGAGACTTCAGACCATCTATGTCGGTGTGAGTGAAGACAAGCACCTGAAGCCCGCGTTGAGCGAGCCTCTTTGCAAGCCCGTGGACCGAATAAATCGGCCCGCCGTGGCGGACCGCCGGCAGGTACGCTGGCGCGACGTACAAAGTACGCATGGTCGAGGCGGCTTCAGGCCGCATTGTGACACCTCCCGCGAAGTTCGATCAAGCGGGCTTCACAAGGTCGATTGCGATGTTGTCGGAGAACCACTTGCCGCTGACGAAGGGAGCCACGGCCTGCCACTCTTGGCGAAGGAATGGAATTCGGCCGAAGTTAGTGTAGGTAAATCCGCTCACAGCAAAGCCTGCTTCCTTCGCGGCCCTTTCGAGGTCCTGTTTGACCAGAGCCGTGATGTGTGCGGGATAACAGTTGTCAGAGAAGTCCCTGAACTGGTCTCGGATAACCAGACAAACCTTGCTCGATAGGCTCAGCTGATTGGGAGTCGTGATGAGGCAGCGACCGCCGGGCTTCAAGATCCTGTAGTGCTCGCGCAGGAAGTGTCGAGGATTTTCGACATGTTCGATAACCTCCAAGGCGACTGTGCCATCGTACCTTGCATCCGGTAGCGCCCATCCTGCGTTGAGGTCACACATGGTGTACCTGATCGATGGCGAAACCGGGCTCGCTTCGTGGTCGATAATCTCTACCCGGCTGAATTCGCTTGCCAATCGCCGCGCGAAGTTGCCGCTGCCGCCGCCCACGTCGATCAAGGTGCTCTTCCGCTCAAGCTTCCAGGCTCGCACGATCCTGTGCGCCATATCGTAGATTGGCTTGCTCGAGGATCCCGCACTCTGCTTACCAATTGCTTCAGGCTGCATCGTTCCTAACCATCAATAGTCAGCGATCAAGACACCGTACCGATAATCGTAGCAACGCCTTGCAGGACGACCTTGAAGTTGGTCGGACATTCGAAGCTTTGCTCCATTCGAATCTGACCAGCAAACTTAGCCGCTACGAGACAAGTCTCCAACGCCAGTTCACAGCTACGCTCACGGAGCTGCGCGAGCTCAAGGCGACACGCCCCGATCGCTCGACATTCATCGACGCCGTCGACGAAACTTAGCTTCCGGTTCAGTCCTACGGTCGGATCAGGTCTCCTTGAGAATCGTGATCCGGAATTGGTAACGGACGCGACCTTTGAGCTGCCGCCCTTATTAGCGTCGGCTATAACACTTTCTGTCAAAGCTCTGAGATCATGTCTATGCAGGTTGCGTATGTCATCCTCGACGGCGACGAAACCGCGAGCGTGATTATTGCACGCTCCGAATTCGACATTGTGGGAGATGGTCGGGTTGCGTATCTCTCACCGCAGATGACCTCGCTGCTCACCCCTTGGATCCTAAAAGCGTGCCTGGAAGCTGGTCCGCTCTTTCGCGGTCTGCATGTCAATCGTCCGTCAGACAGCCCTCTTGCGACATCGTTTATTCGGCGGCTGATTAAAAGCGCAACCGTTCGCGCCGGGTTAGATGCATCGATTGCCAACGAACTCTCCGGTCACTCCATGCGCATTGGTGCCGCACAAGATATGATGGTTGTAGGCTTCGGCGCACTCGCCATCATGCAAGCGGGCGGCTGGAAGTCTGCGAAAGGTATGCTGCCCTATGTTCAAAACGCAGTAGCCAAGGATTTGCACAGTAGGAGATGGCTACACCTGAAAGCTTCGCAGATAAATGTACCGGACCACGCCCAGACGACGAATCGTTCACGCTATAGCGAGAACAGTTTCTGCTATTTGCCCGAAGAGGCATCGGTAATGCTGGAAGTTATCTTCGTTAAGTTGCAGTGACTTGATCCCCCTGCCCTCCGGGCACGGCACTGGCAATGTCGGAACCCTGCCGCTCGTCAGACCGCCCGATCGCGCGCGCTGGATTGCCAGCAACGATCGTGTTCCGAGCAACGTGGCGAGTTGTTACCGCACACGCGGCGACGACGGCTCCATCACTTACTCTGACACCTGGTCCAACAAAGGCCTCGGCTGCAACCCATGCCCTTGCGCCAATCTCGATTGCTCCGACGAGAAGGGGACGGCCAGGATCACGTGCATCTCGACTTGCGCCACACAGAAATGCACGTTGGCTTACGACACTGTCTTCTTTGAGCGTTATGCGTCCGACGGAATAGCAGTCGACGCCAGGGCCAAGGCAACTGCCGCGGGCCATCTCCAAGTTCCACGGGGCCCATATCTGAGCCGAAGGATACAGAAGAGTGCCCGGCCCAATCCTTGCGCCAAACAATCGCAAGACTCCGCGACGCCATCCGTGGAGCGGAGTGGGCGAAGGCCGATACAGCAGAAGCCAAGCAATAGACCAAAGACCGCGACGCAGCTTATCGTAGCGACTCGGCGGCGCGGTTCTTGCCAGAATCGGTCGTGGATTCGGGCGCTCTTGTGGGGTGATCATTGCACCTCCACGCAATCAGGAGGAGGTGCACCGCGGACAAGCCATTCATAAACCCCGCGCAGATCGGCTGCGATCGAGGCCCAGGAAAAGCGTGTCGCGACCAGCTCTCGGCCACGCGCCCCGATAGCAGGCAAGTCGGCAGCGGGAAGCTGATTAGAAAGCACGTGGGCTAACGCCTCGGGATCGGTAAATATCTCCACCGCCGCTCCTTCGTCGAAACCTTCGGGAATGTTGCAGCCGCGAGTCATAAAGACAGGCAAGCTATGGGCCCAAGCCTCGAGAACCGCAATCGGCAGGCCCTCCGAGTGGGAGGCGAGCACGAAGGCATCTGCGTGCGCGAAGGCCGCATCCTTCTCCTCGCCGAAGACTGGACCGGGGAAAAGTACCTCAGGTAAACCGAGTGACTGCGCGTGCGCCAAAAAGCCTTCAGCGTGACCGCCATCGTCCCAGCCCGCCACGACAAGCCGCCACCGCGCCGCAAGCTCCGGAGAAAGTGACTTGAGCCGCGCCCAAGCCTCAAGGGTTTCGCGAATGCCCTTTTTCGGATGGAGCCGCCCAAGAAACAGAAGCGTTCGCCGCGCGTCGTCCGGCAACCATGTAGGGCGTGCATGGTATTTCTTAGGGTCGGGCAGATGTGCTCCATTCGGAATGATTGCTAGGGGGTTCGTGAGCCCGAGTGCACGCACACCCTCCGCCTCTGCATGCGAACAGTGAATGCAGGCCGCCGCCTCTAGGTTCGCGCGCTCGAAGAGCAGCGCTGCGATCTCCTTCTTTAAGTTCGCATTCGCAAGCGCCCAGGGTTCTAGCATCCCTTGCGTGGATATGACGACAGGCCGACCGGTCCGGCGCCGCCAGCGCATGACGGCGATGGAAGGATAGAGCCAAAGGCCGTGTTGGTGCAGGACATCGTGCGCGGCATTCGCTAGGTCGCGGTCGAGGCTCGGTGCAATGGCAAAGCGCGCCACGAGCGGCCTATGCAAGCGGGGTATAAGCGGATTCCAGGACGAGCAATCCGCGTCGGCAAACGAGTCAGCGACACCATAGACTGAAACGCGCGCTCCCCCCTTCGCGAGTTCTTGCGCGTGCGCCTGCATAATAGGCAGTATGCCGCCCGCCGCGCGCGAGATGCTCGCAGAGATAATCCCAACTGAGACGGGCGGGGTGCCGCTGCTAAAGTTCTCGGCGCTCATCACAACACCGCGGCCATGTACTGTCGCAAATATGAGCCGAAGAGAACCGCATCCCAATGATGCTTCCCCATTTAATTGGCCCATGCCTTACTATCGTCTTTGGTTCCACCACCGGTGGGTATAAGTTCTCGACTTTCTCTCGGCTCAGCAGCGCCCATCGCGTTGGGGTGCAGTGGCTCTCAGACGCCACCCGCGCGGCGGGACACAACGCGGTCGAGATTCTTAAGCACGAGCGGCGCGTACGCTATGGCGCCGGTCAATCTAGATCTGCGATGTTTTGGCGAGACAGCGCCTGCAGGAGTAAGCGATCCCAAGGGGCCAGCCGCCGCCGCGCTGGCGCAGCGCGTGCGGCCTCCGCTGCTGACACTAGACCAGACGCAAAACGTTCTGGCCCCCAGTTGGCAATGATACGTCGGCTGGCCGCGCCCATGCGATCTCGCGTTGCCTGCGGCAGTTCGATCAAAGTCGCGATCGCAGATGCCATGCTCTCGATGCTGTTCGGATCGACGAGAAATCCGTTCACACCGTCCTGGACTAGCTCCGGCGCCGCGCCGCATGTGCGCGAGACAATGACTGGTAGCCCAGAAGCCATCGCCTCATTAATGACAAGGCCCCACTGCTCGGTCAGAGACACGTGAACGAATCCTTCGGCGAGACCATAGTAGACCGGCAGCTCATCGTATTGGCGGAAGCCCGGAAGATGGACATGCGCCCCGACATTGTGGGAGGCGATCGCCGCCTGGACCGCTGCCTGCTCACGTCCGCCCCCAAGGAGAACAAGGTGAGGGGGAGCAGTTCGGCCGCGCGTGGCAGCGGCGTACGCCGCAATGAGGGCCAGTAGGTTCTTTTTAGTGATGAACCGTGCCGAAGCGAGGAGAAAACGGTCCGGAAGACGATGATGTTTGCGAAGCGTCTCGGCATTGGCCCGCGCGACATTCGCGCCTCGGAAAAAGTGCTCATTGTCGACCACATCATACCCGGTGAAAATGCGCTCCTTCGGCATCCCAAGCTGCATCATGTATGCGACGTGCTTGGAGCCACCAACCAGAGCCGCTTGAGACATGGCCACAACGCGGCTCTTGATGGCCTCCTTCCACGCCTTCCGCGGCGCATCACCGGCTTGACTTTCGGACATCATGACCACTGGGGTCCTATGTCTTAGCGACCATTCCATCAAAGACATACTCCACCGTGAAGACCAACCGGGGAGAGCGACAGCGCATGGCCTAATCGCTTCAAGAGCTATGAATATCGCGTCTCGGATCTCCGCTGTCGTCTTGCGTTCTATGGGTTCATCGGGAAACAGAGTCAGACGCTGAAACTCCCCACAGCCAACCGTCTTATGCCAGTCATACGTTGCACTCAGGGAGGAGCCCTCTACTCCAATAACGTCGCTCCCA
>JAUVPN010000122.1 GCA_030598645.1 Hyphomicrobium sp.
ATTTGTGACTTTTCACGTCGACGCTTGAGGCGTCGCGACCGCAGGAGACTTGATGGCCAAAGAAGAGATGCTGGAGTTCGAGGGTATTGTGGCGGAAGTGCTTCCTGACGCCCGTTGTCGGGTGAAGCTCGACAACGGTCACGAAGTTATAGCCTATACCTCTGGCCGCATGAAAAAGAACCGCATTAGGATCCTGGCTGGCGATCGCGTCACGATCGAGATGACCCCTTATGACCTGACTAAAGGCCGTATCAACTTCCGTCATAAGGATGTCCGAGCTGGTGGCCCGCCGCCGCGATCTGGTTCGGGTGGTTATCGCCGCCGCTGATTGACGGGGAGCCCGCGAAATTTCGGCACTATCGCTTCAAAGCCGCCATGCGTTCGTTGGCTTGGCCTAAGTGCGCATCGATACCTATATAGAACTGCAGCCTTTTTGGGCGAGTTCCGTATTGAGCGCGACGGCTTCGGCGTGGGAGCGATCGTATTCGTCAACGGCCACAAGTCCGCCGCCCCCCCCCGAAGGCTCTACCGAACCGTGCAGCGAGTTTACCTGGGGTATTCTGGCTCTCTATTGCACGGCGCGCGCCGGAAGCGCCTGCATGTGCGAAATTAGGCCATCTGACCTAGCTTGTAATTGCTGGAAGCCAAGCTTTCGGTCCTGCTCGCTCAGTATTTACCTGCCGTGTTCTGATAGCCGGCGTGCTCCGCGTCGACAATTTCATGTAGCGTCGAACATCCGACAACAGTCACGGCAAGCGATAGCGCCACCGCCAACGACACCGCCCGCAAGCATTTGAAACCTTGAAGAAATGTAGCCACGATTCACCAGCCTCCAGCGCCTGCAAGATGCCGCGAGTGACTGGTTATAGGAAATCGGCACGCAGTCATAATTCTCAGATGTGCTCTTCGTGCTACTTTCTTCCTGGCGCTGCGCGGGGGAAGCGCCGCATTTCCTTCGCATCGAACTCCAAATGACGAGGGACGCACTATGGACGGCAGGTGCATTTCATAGATTAGTACAGGTGGTGCCACCCGAATCGGGTTTAATTTGCCATGATGCATGGAGCTGCAACCCATTGCCTATTCCGCCAACTACTTGCGTACCCGCTGATAGGGCTTCTCGCTCTCGTTGGACTCATGTTTATCGCTGCTTGCGATACCGTCGAGCGCCTTGATCTGTTGGGAACGGCGCGCATCATTGACGGCGACACGATCGAGATTGCAGGCGAACGCGTGCGGTTGGAGGGCATCGATGCACCTGAGACCGCGCAGACCTGTGCCCGTAGCGGCGGCACTGATTGGCACTGCGGAAAAACGGCCGCAAAGGAACTCGCAAAGCTGGTGTCGGGTCGGCCGGTAAGCTGCAACGGTCGCGGGACGGACAAGTACGGTCGTATGCTCGGAGTTTGTTTTGTCGGCGATCTGAATATTAATGCGGAGATGGTGCGCCGCGGCCATGCGTGGGCCTTCGTAAAGTACTCTTCAAGTTACGTTGAATTTGAGGCTGAAGCGCGGGCCCAACGCATTGGAATTTGGCAGGGCGACGCAGACCCGGCTTGGGAGTTTCGCAAGAAGCGCTGGCAAGGGGCTGAGCAGACCGCGCCGCGCGGCTGCGCCATTAAGGGCAACATGACCAAACACGGTCAAATCTATCACATGCCGTGGAGCCCGTGGTACGGCAAGGTCAGGATCAACGAGGCCAAGGGTGAACGCTGGTTTTGCTCGGAAGCAGAAGCCCTGGCGGCCGGCTGGCGTCCTGTCGCAGAACGCTGAACGAACAGTCTGCTCATGAGTGTTAGATCAGCAGCGCTGCCGTGATTTGCCGGTCCTAAATTCACCGGGGCTTAGCTCCCTTCCCATACGCGGGAGACTGGGGCCACCAAGATAGTCTGCCCGAAGTCTCCAGTTTTGACGATAACGCTTGATCCATGCCCTAGCCGTCGCAGCGCGGTCGTGCTCACTAATGATTGCGAAAACAACTGCAGCGGCCTTTTCAAGGCGAAAAGGTTTACATAACAGCGGCAGCTCGCCAAGTAACTTAAGTCGCCCGCCGGTTGCGCCGAGAAGTCAAGGATCCTCTCTATGAACGGTGAGGCCCTCACCAATTCGCAGCAGCTTAAGCAAACGCCGCTCCATGGTCTGCATGTGGACCTTGGCGCGCGCATGGTTCCGTTCGCCGGCTACGAGATGCCTATTCAATTTCCAACCGGTGTCCTAAAGGAGCATCTGCGCACGCGCTCGGCCGCTGGTTTGTTCGATGTCTCGCACATGGGACAGGTCGCTTTGCGTGCGCGCTCTGGCAATGACCTCGATGCAGCTCGGGCCCTGGAGCGGCTCATGCCCGCGGACATCTTCGGCCTTGCGCCAGGCAGGCAACGTTATGGATTTTTTACGAGCGAGTGCGGCGGGATTACAGATGACTTAATGATCGCCAATCTAGGCGGTCATCTGCTCTTGGTTGTCAACGCAGCTCGCAAGCTAACGGATGCGGAGTATCTGCGCTCTCAGCTGTCAGACCTCTGTGACGTCAAGCTGTTGGAAAATCGAGCACTCATTGCGCTCCAAGGACCGAAGGCGGAGGCAGCGCTAATGCGGTTGGTACCCGAGTGCGTCATGATGCGCTTCATGGACGTACGCAGGCTTGTCATCATGGGGATCGAGTGTGTGGTTTCGCGTTCTGGCTACACCGGTGAGGATGGTTTTGAGATATCTACGCCGGCCGAAGATGCGCGCCAGATCGCGGAAGCCTTGCTTGAGGACGAGGCTGTTGCGGCGATCGGTCTTGGCGCTCGCGATTCGCTGCGCCTTGAGGCCGGGCTCTGCCTCTACGGATCGGACATCGACGAGACGACCACGCCGGTGGAGGCTGCTCTGACCTGGGCAATCCCTAAGGTTCGCCGACGCCAAGGTTCTCGGGAAGGCGGATTTCCTGGAGCCCCTGTCATTCTAAAGCAGCTCGACAGCGGCGTTGACCGCATCCGTGTCGGCCTACGCGCAGAGGGGCGGGCACCCGTGCGCGCGGACACACCGCTCTTTGCAACCAAGGGCGGCGAGGAGGCCATCGGCGGCGTGACTTCAGGCGGCTACGGGCCGAGTATCGGGGCGCCTGTAGCGATGGGTTATCTTCCTAGGGATCTTTCCTCGCCGCGAACACAGATATTCGCTGAGGTGCGCGGAAAGAGTTTGCCGATTTCTGTCGCGTCTCTTCCATTCATTTCCCCACATTATAGACGCGGCTGAGGCCGCCATTCGACGGGAGTGTGCCTTGTTGAAATTCACAAAAGACCATGAGTGGCTTAAGCTTGACGGAGAAGTGGTGACCGTTGGAATTACAGTCCACGCGAGCGAACAGCTGGGTGATCTGGTATTCGTCGAGTTGCCGCGAGTGGGTGCCAAGCTCAGCAGGGGCGGCGCCGCCGCTGTGGTCGAATCCGTAAAAGCGGCATCCGACGTGTTCGCACCCCTCGACGGAGAAATTGTTGAGGTGAATCAGGCAATCGTCGAGGATCCTTCTATTGTTAATAGTGATCCGCTCGGCGCGGGATGGTTTTTTAAACTGAAGCTCAGTGACACGAAGGCTATGGAAAGTCTTCTGGACGAAGCGGCTTACAAGACGCTTGTCGGCTAAAGGAAGATTGGGATGGCCGGCCAACGATACGAGCCCTATGATTTTGCAAACCGCCGGCAAATCGGCCCTTCGCCTGAAGAAATTGCGGAGATGCTTCAGGTCGTCGGCGTTGACAACCTGGAACAACTCATTGAGGAGACCCTGCCAAAAGAAATCAGGCAGGCAGCTGCACTTGACTTCGGTCGCCCACTTTCGGAACGCGGCGCGCTCGACAAGCTGCGCGATACAGCAAACAAGAACCGCGTCCTAACCTCACTCATCGGCCAGGGCTATCACGGTACGATCCTTCCGCCCGCGATCCAGCGCAACATTCTCGAGAACCCGGCATGGTATACAGCCTACACACCCTATCAGCCGGAGATAAGCCAGGGGCGCCTTGAGGCGTTGCTCAACTTCCAGACGCTTGTTTGTGACTTGACAGGTCTCGACATTGCCAATGCTTCGCTGCTGGATGAGGCAACCGCTGCGGCCGAAGCAATGACAATGGCGCATCGGGTTACAAAGTCAGAAGCGGCCACGTTTTTCGTCGACCAGGCGTGCCTGCCGCAGACGATAGCCGTTATGAGGACCCGCGCAGAGCCCCTGGGCTGGACAATTGTTGTTGGCGATCCGTTCATGGATCTTGAGCCGGGAAAGGTCTTTGGAGCCCTTCTCCAGTATCCAGGGGCCTCTGGAAAATTCCACGACTTTTCCTCGGTCATCGCGAGTCTTCACACAGTAAGGGCTAAGGCCATCGTAGCGGCGGACCCCTTGGCTTTGACGCTACTAAAGCCACCGGGCGAGATGGGGGCCGACATTGCCGTCGGTTCCATGCAACGGTTCGGCATGCCGATGGGTTATGGCGGACCGCACGCCGCCTACATTGCTGTGAAGGACGCCTACAAGAGAGCGCTTCCAGGACGGCTCGTGGGCGTTGCAATAGACGTACGGGGAAACCGCGCATATCGCCTCGCGCTGCAGACCCGCGAGCAGCATATTCGTCGCGAGGGGGCCACCTCGAACATCTGTACCGCCCAGGTCCTACCCGCCGTCATCGCGTCGATGTACGCGGTTTTCCATGGTCCCAAAGGGTTGAAGGCCATCGCTGAGCGCGTGCATCGAAAGGCGGCGCGCCTTGCAGACGGACTTGCATCGATTGGCTTTGACATTCAGCCTGAGGCTTACTTCGACACCATCATTGTGCAGGTTGGTCCGTATCAAGGGCTGATCATGAAGAACGCGGTCGACAACGGCATCAATCTGCGCAAAGTCGGTCATGACCGCATAGGGATAACGGTCGACGAACGCACGCGGCCGGCGACCCTTGAAGCGGTTTGGCGCGCGTTCGGCGGCTACCACTTGGTCTATAAGGACGAATATCCGGTCTATCGGCTCCCCAAGCATCTTCTGCGTCGATCGACGTATCTCACTCACCCAATTTTCCACATGAACCGGGCCGAAAGCGAGATGACTCGCTACATGCGCCGGCTGGCAGATCGCGATATTGCGCTCGACCGGGCGATGATCCCGCTCGGTTCCTGCACAATGAAACTCAATGCCACGACGGAAATGCTTCCGATCACCTGGCCAGAATTTTCAGAACTTCACCCCTTCGTGCCCGCTGACCAGGCTCAAGGCTATGCGGAGATGATTGAAGATCTCTCACGTCAGCTTTGCCAGATAACCGGCTATGCGGCGATCTCGATGCAGCCCAATTCTGGCGCTCAGGGCGAGTATGCGGGGCTCCTCGCTATTCGCGCATATCACAAGAATAGGGGAGAGGCGCAGAGGAACGTTTGCCTGATCCCCTCTTCGGCGCACGGAACCAATCCCGCATCAGCTACGATGTGTGGGATGAAAGTTGAGGTGGTCGGGACGGACGAGTACGGGAACATCGATGTGGAAGATTTTCGTGCGAAGGCGGAGGCGAACTCGCAGAGGCTCGCAGCGAGCATGATTACATACCCGTCGACCCACGGCGTCTTCGAGGAAACAGTTAAAGAGATTTGTAAAATTACGCATGCCAATGGTGGCCAAGTCTATCTCGACGGCGCCAATCTCAACGCCTTAGTTGGCCTCGCGAGACCGGGCGATATGGGCGCTGATGTCAGCCACATTAACTTGCACAAGACATTTTGCATCCCTCACGGCGGCGGCGGACCGGGCATGGGGCCGATCGGCGTCAAGTCGCACCTCGCCGACTTCCTTCCGGGCAACCCCGAAATGGAAGGTGAACGTGCGGTTTCTGCAGCACCATTCGGGTCGGCATCAATTCTTGCGATTTCCTGGAGCTATTGTTTGATGATGGGCGGCGAGGGCCTGGCGCAGGCGACGCGTGTTGCAATCCTTAATGCCAACTACGTCGCGGAGCGGCTGAAGGGCGCTTATGAGGTGCTCTATACCGGTAGGAACGGTCGCGTCGCACACGAATGCATTATTGATACGCGTCCGCTCAACGAGCGTGCCGGCGTAACCGTTGACGATATCGCAAAGCGTATAATCGATTGTGGTTTTCATCCTCCAACCATGAGTTGGCCGGTGATGGGCACATTCATGATTGAGCCCACCGAGTCAGAGACCAAGGCGGAGCTTGATCGCTTCTGCGATGCCCTGCTTGCAATCCGTAACGAGGCACGCTCCATCGAGGAGAATCGCATAGACGCGAAGAATAATCCTTTGAAGAACGCGCCGCATACAGTTGAGGATCTCGTGGGCGAGTGGAACCGTCCTTACTCGCGCAACGCGGCGTGTTTCCCCGCTGGCGCCTTCCGGGTCGACAAGTACTGGCCGCCGGTTAATCGCGTCGACAACGTCTACGGCGACCGTAATCTAGCGTGCACCTGCCCGCCGCTGGATACGTACGTGAAGGCAGCTGAGTGAGCGTGTCGCTCCCACTGCTCTGGCCATAGCAAATTGATTTGGTTAATTACTCCCTGCCAAAATTGGTATGCGACAGAGATGCTGGGCATTAGTTGGATTGACCGTTTGTTGGACTAAAGCTGATATCTCTGATGTATGTCTCGGATGACCAGCTTTAATCCCAAGCAAATATCTGTCGCCGGATGAGAAATTGCATGTCGTTTTCAGATCAGTTTGACGCGACGGTAACGACAGGGATGCCGATAAGGCGTAAGCTTATCTGAGTTCAACTCCGACGATCTAGATCGTGGACCTGTAGCGTAAGAACGGTGAATACTATGGACGAGCGAGAAAAGCTGGCGCGCGCTAAGGAGCAAGTAGCCAAGATTACGGCCTTTTACGCCCACCTTGCCGCCTTTGTTTTCGTCATGGCCGCACTATTTATCGCAAACTTAGTCCTAAGCTCCAACTGGTGGGTTCAGTGGCCATTTCTCGCATGGGGTGTCTGCCTATTGGCGCACGGACTGTGCGTATTTGGAGGAACGCCCCGGCTGATCACCAATTGGCAACAACGAAAGATCAAGGAGCTTAAGGACAAAATGTGAGCTTGCCTCACGTCCGTCACGTTACATCCCAGACCTGCGTGACGTCGCCCAGCGAAGCGCGTCAGAAGACGCTAGCGGCTTGAGCAATTGCTGCAAAGTGGCACGCCGAAGCTGCCAAAACGAACGCGTGCCAGATCGCGTTGTGATAGCGTAGTTTTTCCCACAAATGAAACACAATGCCGATGGTGTAAAGGCCGCCGCCGGCCGCGAGCAGAAGAAGTACTTGAGGTGAAATGGCCAGTGCAAGGGGGTCCAATGCTAAGATGCCCGACCACCCGAGGCCCAGGTAAAGAACGTAGGATGTTTTGACAAAGTGCTCTGGCCATAGGAGTTTGGCTGTGGCTCCGAATAAGGAGATAATCCAAACAAATCCCAGTAGCCCGAAGCCGATCGTTCCGCCGATTTTTAGGATCGCAAATGGTGTGTAGGTTCCAGCGATCTTCAAATAAATCGCTGCATGGTCACAGCGCCGCAGGATGGCTTTAAGCCTGGGCTTGTTGATCAGATGGTAGGCTGCGGAGCAGCTGAATACTGCGACGAGCCCGACCCCGTATATAGACAAACTCACGAGTGACAACGATGGGAGGTGGTGGAAAGCGAAGACGACGAGAATTGTCGCCGCTGAGAGACTGGCCGTCACGCCGATGATGTGAATCGCGCCGTCAGCTACGCGCTCGCC
>JAUVPN010000139.1 GCA_030598645.1 Hyphomicrobium sp.
GTGACGGCAACGCTTAAGAAACTGCATCCAGACAAGCCAGTTACTATCGGCGGCCCTCTGCCGACCTACAGCGTTGTCATTCTTGCTGAGCATGGCGAAGAGGTGCTCGAGAAGGGTGCGCTTGGCGAAATTGGCATCGCCGGCATAGGCGTTGCCGATGGATATCTCAACAGAGAAGAACTGACCGACAAGAAGTTCATCAGCGACTTCCTCAACATTCCGGGCAATTCGTCGAAGCGTATTTATCGGACGGGAGACCTTGGTCGTATCAACGAGCAGGATGAGGTCGAATTTCATGGCCGCATCGATACCCAGGTGAAGGTGCGCGGCTATCGTATAGAGCTAGGGGAGATAGAGACAGTCATCTCCAAGCTCCCGCAAGTCTCGCAAGCGGTTGTAACCACTTATGAGGCGGAGCCCGGCGCGGTGGAGCTGGTTGCCTACTACACGCGACGTCAGGGTGCTACTGGAGTGAAGACGAGTGAGGTTTTGCAGGACCTGCGCGCACATCTACCCGGTTATATGATTCCTGCCTTTTTTGAAGAGCTGCCCACGATTCCTATGACTGGGAGCAACAAGGCAGACCGCAAGGGCCTTCCAGCTCCGAAGGGTCCCCGCGTCGCGGCGGGAAGCAGCCGGTTCGTTGCGCCAAGAACTAATACGGAAGAAAGGCTCGCGCGTGCGCTCGTTGCGGTGATGAAAGTTGATAGTGTTTCCATTCACGACAACTTTTTCCACGACCTAGGCGCGCATTCGTTGCTGATGGCCCGCTTCTGCTCCGCCATTCGACGCGATTGGCCCGCGGCCAACGTCTCGATGCGAGACATCTATCTAAACCCGACGGTTGAGAAACTCGCTGAGTGTTTGGCCTCGAGTACTGACGAGGTGGGCGTCGAGGATAAACGCGATCCACAACGCATTCCTTCCAATCTGGAATATTTCGGATGCGGTACGCTTCAGCTTCTTTTCTATCTGACCTTCGGCTTATTCACGCTGTGGGTGGTCGTACAAGGAGCCCTATGGACCTATGCGGCGATGGGCAATGTCGTCGAACTCTATGCGAGAATTTTCGTATTCCTCGTTGCCTCTTTCGTGGGCTTCAGCGCCCTTCCCATCGCCGCAAAATGGCTCCTGGTAGGGCGATGGAGGCAGGAGGTTGTTCCCATCTGGGGCCTTCGCTATTTCCGCTTTTGGGTCGTCAAGACGCTCATTCGTACTGCGCCCGCCGCCGCCTTCGTCGGCAGCCCAATCTACAATGTCTATCTGCGGCTTCTAGGAGCGCGTGTGGGCCGCAACGCTGTTATCGAGTCAAGAGTCATACCTGTTTGCACGGACCTTATTTCCTTCGGCAACGACGCCGTAATCCGAAAGGAAGCAGTTTTGACCGGGTACAAGGCTCAGTCCAACCGCATCTATACCGGTCCGGTGCGTATCGGCGACGGTGCCTATGTTGGCGTAGCGAGCGTGCTCGACATTGATACGCTTATGGAGGATGGAACTCAGCTTGGTCATGCTTCCTCGCTGCAAAGTGGTCAGCGGGCGTGCGAGGGAAAACGCTACCACGGCTCTCCGGCCGAAGAGACCCCGGCCAACTTCTGTAACATTGACCCAAAAGACTGCACGCCGCAGCGGCGCGCGCTCTATTCGATCGTTCAGCTGACAGGCGTATTTGCTATCTATATGCCGTTGTTCGTGATGACGCTCTACTATCTGTACTCACAGCTCGTCGGACAGCTGGCAGGTATTGAGTTCAATCTTGGAGCACCAGGCGCCACTTTGATTTCGTTGACTATCCCAGTGCTGCTGGCAAGTGCAGTGCTATTTTTCGGGGCGTTACTCGTCGGCCTTCTCATCGTCGGCCTTGTCCCAAGGCTGCTCATGCTGTTTTTGGCTAGGGACAAGACGTACGTGCTTTACGGTGCGCACTACGCCATCTACCGTGCCGTCGCTTTGCTCAGTAATTCGCCCGTATACAATCTCCTGTTCGGTGACAGCAATTACATCGTCACTTACTTGCGCTGGGTTGGGTATCGTTTAATCGCGGTCGTACAAACCGGGTCAAACTTTGGGTGCAATCAGCGCCACGACTATCCTTTTCTATGCAGCATTGGTAGCGGCACAATGATCTCCGACGGTCTGACAATGACCAATGCCGTTATGTCGAGTTCGTCATTTAAGCTCTCCGAGGTCAAAATTGGTGACAAGAACTACTTAGGCAATAGAATCCACTACCCCGCTGGGGGTAAGACCGGCGCCAACTGCCTTCTAGGAACCAAGGTCATGGTGCCGATCGATGGCCCCATTCGCGAGAATGTCGGACTGTTGGGTTCCCCCGCTTTCGAAATTCCACGTGTTGTGGATAGAGATAAACTTGCTTTTCCGATCGTCGAGGGTGCGGCGCGCAAGGCGCGGGTCACCAAGAAGCTCTGGCACAATAGCATTACGATTGTTGCGTTCTTGTTTTGCCACTGGCTTCACTTCTTTGTCCTCCTGTTCGCAGGTTACATTGCGTTGCTGTTCTATCCAGAATTTGGCATTTGGAGTCTGTTTGTGTTCAGTGTAGTCGCATCGTTGTTCACTGTCGGTTTCTTCAGCGTCGTCGAGCGCGGAAGCTTGGGCTTTAGGAAGCTGCAGCCAAGGCTCGTGTCGATGTACGACGAATATTTCTGGACCCACGAGCGGTACTGGAAATCGTCTGGTCATCCTCTTTCCTCGCTCTTTAAGGGGACCCCGTTCAAGAATATCATCTCTCGCTTGCTCGGCGTCCGTATGGGCAAGAAAGTCTTCGACGATGGTTGCAGTTTTTTCGACAAGAGCTTGATCGAAATTGGCGACTACTCGAACCTTAATGAACTAAGCGTTGTACATGGCCACTCACTCGAAGAGGGCATCTTCAAGACGGACAAAATTAGAATCGGGAAAGGGTGCAGCATCGGTTTGGCTGCGTTTGTCCACTATGGCGTGAGCATGGGGGATAACGTGGCACTTGGGGCGGATTCGTTTCTGATGAAAGGTGAAAGCCCTGACTCGGATACAACCTGGCGCGGCAATCCAGCGAAGGCTGTTGGCAAGGTTGTGCGCTGAACGCCGTTGATCGAAATTAGCTTACCGTCGGTGGGAACGTCGGCTTCTCAAAGGGTAGAGCGGTGTCATTAAAGGACTGTCCTAAGTCCCATCCTTCGAAATTGCGCTGCGCTCGAAAGCGCCTCCAAGCTGTCGTGGCGATGCGCGAGGACACGTCACGGCGCGGCCTTGCTCCATATGAATTGAGCGGCTTTTCAGTCGCGAGGGAGCCAAGCGGCCGGCCCATCGTGCTCGGAAGCGACCTGCAATTTTCCCTGAGCTTGCCGACGGAGTAACCGCGGTTGTGCTCGCGCCGGTGCCGGTTGGCGTAGGCGTTCAATGCTTCGACCCGGATTTCGACGTCTTGGATATTGACCCCGCCTTGTTCGGTGAGCCGGATTATTGCGTCCTACAAACTTGTGACGTTTCCTCGCGCCGGGATTCCTTCTACCGCTTGTGGAGGCTGAAAGAGGCGAACCTAAAGTTGCGCGGGCAAAATCTGCTTACCGATACCCTACCCAGCATTTCGGGTGCGTGCGACACGAGCACAGCATGGATTACAAGCGCCAGCGGCCACTACTGCGTCGGGGCCAGTCGGTAGATGCAGCCCCCAGAATGTATCGCCCCGCCCTGTCCTGGCTCTCCCGCCGACACTGCGGCACCTTCACAACTCATCCCCAGTAGTCCCCGGCGCTAGGGGCCATTTTTGCTTGTGCGCTTTATATTCTCGTCGGGTGTCACATTCGTTCAGCTTGCTTTTGGCCACGTATCGCTTCATATACATGGCGCCGGTGCGATCCGAGGTGGACCGCGCCCTCATGATTTTTGGATTAGAACAGCGCGCCACCGGCCGTTTGCCCTTTCCTAAGACTGAGACTCCGGATGGATGGCGTGCCGTTCGGCGACTGGCTTAAGAGCACGCCCATTGGGAAAGGAAACCCATGGACCGCATCACGGGAACCGTGAAATTCTTCAACACGAGCAAGGGCTACGGCTTCGTGCAGCCTGACGATGGCTCCAAGGACGTGTTCGTCCACATCAGTGCGCTGGAGCGCTCAGGTATTCAGGGCCTCAACGAGGGCGACAAGATTACGTTTGTGCTTGAGGATGACCAACGTGGCCGCGGCAAGCAGGCCGCCCAGGTCGAACTCGCCTGACGCTTCTACGTTCAGGATTGATATGAGAATGCCGCCGGCAAAAACCGGCGGCATTTGTTTTGTCAGGGGATGCCTAACTTGGTTGCCGCATGCAGCAGCATGCGATCGGCGTTCTTGGGCCCGACCAATGAGAGACCCATCGGGCATCCCTCGACAACTGCCAGAGGAATGGAAATCTCCGGAAGACCAAGCATGGGGGAAATACAGGATAGTTTGAGTGTGTTCTCCCTTTGGGCCGGAGCAATGCTGTCGCTGAGGCCTCTCTTCGGAGCGATTGTGGGCGCAGTGGGCAACATGATCACGGCGTCGTCGCCAAGCAAACCGGTGATCTTGTCGGTTATGGCGCTGCGGAATGTTTGAGCATCTTTAGTGTCAGCATTCGCATCACGTTCAGCAGCAGTAAAGCGTTGGGCCACTTGTGCTCCGAAGCATGGATGTACGCGCTTGATCCATTCGCCATAAGCAGCCCAAATCTCTGGAGGGCGCAGCACATTGAACGCGGCGAGACAATCGGCAATATCATCTTTGCTCAGGGTCACCCGTTCTATAGGTGCAATCGACTGGCATACTTGGCGAGTCGCCGCTTCGAGCGCCGGCCGTGCGCTGGCATCGGCAAGATCGAAGGCTTCTTCAAGCAGCAGAATGCGCTGAATCGATTTCATGTCTTTAGCGTCGGCACCGAGGATGACGTCGCCGACGCGACCGAGAACCTTAGCATCGCGGGCCACCCATCCGACCGTGTCGAAACTGGGAGAGAGAGGCAGGACCCCTTCGACCGAAATCCGTCCGTGTGTAGGTCGCAGGCCGTAAAGCCCGCAATAGCTGGCGGGAATTCGTATGGAGCCAGCAGTGTCTGTTCCAAGTGCGAAATCGACCAGCCCTCCGGCGGTGGCCGCTGCCGAGCCGCTTGATGAGCCGCCGGGAACGCGATCCGGTGCAACAGTATTTTTAGGGGTCCCGTAATGAGCGTTTTCGCCGAGCAGGCTGAAAGCCAGCTCGTCGGCAATGGTGACGCCAATTAAGTGGGCGCCAGCGTTAAGGCACATTTGTACCGCAGGTGCGGTTAGTTGCGCTGGTTTGTGCGTAGCCAACCAGTCAGGATTTCCGCCGCCAGTCGTGATGCCGTCAAGATCGAACACATCCTTGACCGCGAATTTTATTTTGGCCAGTGGACCGCCTTTAGCGGCATCATTGCACCTGTCCACGTACAGTCGGAAGGCGCCAAGATCATCGCTCATTATCGCTGGGTCCCTGCGCACGTTGCCGATTTACCACTAGAGCACCTCAAGAGTGGTCCATATCGTTGCAGCGCTCTCGCATGCGAGGCATGTAAGTCCCTTCATCTCGCCTTGCGAGAAGAAGGAACAAGGATCAGCCTACATATACTTATTTCGGTCTGGGATTTCACTCTACCTTTGAACCGGGCGCACCGCTGCGACGATGTTCGTTTGTACGATTCCATCGACCGGCGAAATCTTCTCTAAGATAGCCTTGCTTGCGCTGTCGTAGCTGTTGCAGTCGAGTTGACCGACGATCTTTTGATCTGACAACATAACGACGTTGGCGAACTTGCAGTTGGCAAGTTCGATCCCTTTCAAGGTATCCACGACCTCGGTTGGGTTGGCCGCTCTTAGCAATTCGATAAAGAGATAGATATTGACCATCTGTTTCTCTCCGTTTTGCATTTTGGCGAGCCGGCAAAATGTGGGCGCACATGTTCTGCGTCCAGACTGCCAACGGGTCTACGATGATACGCCTCCCCCGTATGGTTTGGTACCAAGGCAATCTCTCCGGGGACAATTCGCGTTAAAGGAACGCGTCTGAGGGATGCCTAGACTTTGGCAGTAGCCGTGGCTACGCGAGCCATGCCAGCCTGCTTTTTCAGACGCTTGCGCGCTGCGGCCGTGTTGCCCTGGTTGCGCGTTAGCTTGGCGCGAGGGATGGCTCGACGTTTCTTCTTTTTCTGCGTTTCTACGTGGCGATGGGTGCGCTTGTTCATAGTGTCTTACCAAGATCTCGGGGGTCTAAGGCCGCGCGACGGCTCTGCACGTCGGCCTCCTCTAAGTGATCCAGCCCCAAGAAGCAAGGGTTTCAAAAGATTGGGCCTCGGTGTGACATAAAATCGTAATAGGACTCGATTAGCCGAACCCCTGAGATCAAACGCGATAGCGTCCAGCTGTGGGAGCCGCTGCGTCGCCATCCGAGGTAAACGGGGATGGAATAATGTCCGCTATTCAAAATGCGATCGCCAGTGAGGAAGCGCGGGTTCGCCGCCCACGCAACCAGCGGCTTCATCAAGCTGTCCATCGCCACAATCCTACCTCCCGGCAGGGCATCCAGGAGCGGCTCTTCACGCTTGCCTTCAGTGGGCTTGTCTATCCTCAGATTTGGGAAGATCCCGTCGTCGACCTCGCTGCGTTGAAGCTTCAGCGGGGCGAGGAGCTTATCGCTATCGCCTCGGGCGGCTGCAATGTGTTGAGCTATCTTGCTGCGGCGCCGATCTCTATCACAGCGGTTGACCTCAATCCTGCGCATGTCGCGCTCAAAAAAGTTGCCGGCTGCCGAGGTCTTTCGGTGCATTCTGCGAGCCTCTACCGTGGTTATGCGACCTATGCTGTGGTGACGAAATCCGCCAATGGCGTCATTGCCCCAACAGCCAAGCAACCCCGAAGAAGCTTGGCGCGATAACACCAGCCGCCCATAGAAATGCGGACGTGACGTTAGCGATCTGAAACGGAATCTGGCGCATGGCGGCCATGCCTGCGATAACCGGGATGACGGACCGGACCGGCCCAAAAAAGTGGCCGAGGAATACTGCTAACGCGCCATACTTTTCAAAGAACTCTCGCCCGCGCTGCATCAGCTCGGGGAACGCACGGAAGGGCCAGTAACTTTCGATCGTGTCTTTGAAGTAGAGCCCGATCCAGTAGGATACTGCAAAGCCCAGCGAACCGCCGAGGCCTGCCGCAATGACAA
>JAUVPN010000260.1 GCA_030598645.1 Hyphomicrobium sp.
GATAGATCTGCTCTTGGGCCGACGTTCATGGGGGCTTCCGACCCTTGCGCTTCCGGCGGCGGAAGTAGGTTGCCCGGCTGATCCCGGCCGCCTCCCAAGGCCGTGTCTCCTCGAGCGATACATGACCGGCCCAGCGCTTTTCATTCGCCACTCGATCGCATGAACACGCTGGCTAGCCGACTGCACGTTAGGAAGAATTAACCGTATGGGAAGCAAATAACGAAGCTAATCGTCTTTGGTCGCATGGTTAATGCATGGGAGGCTCCCAACGCCGACAGAAAGTGCCAATTTTGGAACTTCCGTTGCCATATATGGCGACAACGCAGTCGTTGGCCTAACTTTGGACGACACGGTGGACACAAAGGTCGACGGCTTACCACCTGGGCTGGCCATGTCGAAAGAGAAAGGAATGTTCCCGCCTGGGTTGGCATAACCGGACATCGATGCCTTCGTCGCCAATGGCGATGCTCAAAAGAATCGACTACTGCTGAATGACGGTAGGCGTGTCTTCACCGAACCCTTGGAGCAGCCTCTGGGGATGCAACAAAGCGAGGCTGGTGCGATGTCGATGTTTTTGTTGCCAATCGCGCGCCCAATCTGCCCAACCAAATGCTACTGAACGACGGACGCGAAGTCTTCACTGAACCAAAAGATCTAATTTGCGCCGAGTAATTCAACGCGGCGGTCGAGCTTGTAAAGATCTTGTGCCGAGAACTTACTCCGATCAACGCCTGTAAAGGGGACGGCCTCACCTTTGGGAATAAGAACAAGCTGGCCCCCAAAGCCTCCTCCTCGAAGAATTCGGGCGATCTCTTCCAACCTCATGCGTGAGAGTTCTGTGTTGTAAGCCTCTGATCCACGCTCGTCAGCGTGGCCTGTCAGCGATACTGTTTTGAAGTCCTTGGCCTTCAAGTAATTGAGCAGCAGCAAGGCCGCTTGTTTCCCTTCATCTGTGAGTTGGGCTTGCTGATAGATGAACTTGATGGGGATCGGTATTGCGGACTTCACCAGCGGTATTTCCTCAGCGGCGTGTGTTTTTATTTTTTTGTTCCCCACATCTGCAGAGCTCGCATTTCTGGCGCCAGGCCGTGCATCTTTGCTTTTCTCATCAGGATCCACCAGTGTTTCCAACCTCTCCAAGAGTTGGAAATGCACGGCTTCCGTTGAATTGAGCGTCGCTACTTGCTGTTCTGCTGAACGTAACCCCTTTGAACCCTGAGGAATGGATCCCGCCGCAACGAGAGTTCCTTTTTTCTCACTCTGTTCAGTCTTGAGTTCGATGGTGGGGTTTGGATCTGAAAAGTCATACTCAGTAATCAGGACCCAATCACCGGATTTGTCGGCTTGCACGGTACCAATGCGCATGCCACGATCAAGTACGGTGACCGTTTCAGATGGGTCAGCGAAACCTGCGATGACTGACGTGCCATTCGGGTCTATCCTGGCCACATCGATACCGGCTCTTACAGGCCTGTCGGACGGTGTCAGGCTCGCAGGAGCCTCGGCGTCAAGGCTGGTTGGGGCGATATCACGGCTCAAAGTCGAAGGGGCATGGGGAATTGGAGCACGGCCGAAAGCTCCGGATGCGAATATATAAGCTCCGCCCCCTCCAGCAGCAAATGTGATCAGAGCCAGACCGATGAGTTGATTTCTGCGTAGCATAAGATCTGTCCCGCACTCGCCCGCAATTCGCGCGAAATACCTGCTCAGATCAAGCAATCGACGAAGACGTGGTAAACTGCTCCAAAGAGCGAGCGGAGGTCTTGGTTGTTTGTGCTGACGGTCAGGCGCCGCCGAAGATGTCAGAAATTATCGACAGTAAGTTTCCAGACACCTCGCCGGCCGTCCATGCCCGGCTGTCTGAGGTCGTCATCGATGTCGTCGCCCTCGACGATCACGTCGCCGAGGTTGATACCAATGCGGAAATTGATCCAGAGATCGTCGGGTCGATCAATTCGGCGCGATGGGCTCGTAACGCGCCAAGCGTTCCGGCCTCGTCTGCGCCCATGAGGCGACTGTAACCGACGACGTCCGCGCTCAAGATCGCGGCGAGCCGACGAGCGATGATCTCCTGTGCCACCGGAGCCTCCCGGGTTGGTATTGCAGTTTATGATGGTCCGGATGGGGTGTCTACAATCCGCAGGATATGACGATTCTCGCCGATCCCCCGCCAATCCTCCATCCCATGCGCGGCCGCGTGCTCGCCCGCGCCGGCCGCTGCGATGTACGACATGGGGTCACTCCATAGAACGGAAATAATTGCACGCTAAGCAATCGGGCTGTTGCTACGTCCGGAGCTGGGGGCAGGACCGCCTGGCGCTCGCCATGAGGGAGCTTGGGCGGATTGAGCGGACGTTGTTCATCCTCGATTGGATGCAGGACCCGTCGTTGAGAGGCCGCGTGCAGGCCGGTCTCAATAAAGGTGAGGCCCGCAACGCGCTAGCGCGCGCCGTCTTCTTCAACCGTCTCGGCGAAGTGCGGGATCGCTCCTTTGAGAACCAGTGCTATCGAGCATCAGGTCTGAACCTCCTCGTGGCGGCCATCATCCTCTGGAATACGGTCTACTTGGAGAGGGCTGTTGCCGAGGTGCGTGCGCAGCGCGACGTCCCAGACGAATACCTGAGCAATCTTCAGCCGCTCGGTTGGAATCACATCAACCTGACCGGGGACTATGTATGGCCGCTCAGCGGCGCTTAGCGTGCAATAATTTCCGTTCTATGGAGTGACCCCTATAAGGTGCAACAATAGTGGCTCGGCGAATTTCCAGTTCAATGCGCTCAACTTCAGCTTTGCGGCTCCGAGCACTACTTTCCGCACTTTTCAGTTCGCTTTCGGCAGCTCGAAGCGCGACCTCGGCGTCCTCAAATGTCGCACGACGAAACGAGGGTGAACCCTTTAAACCAACCTGCCTATTATACGTTAGCTTCGCTAGTTCAAGTCTCGATTTTGCCACGCCCACGAGCGCTTCGGCCTCTTCAAATGTTCCAAATGCAACGGCGCGATCCGCTGTCAACTGCTCAGCACTCAGACGAGCCAGTACATCTCCTTTCCTTACGCGATCTCCTTCACGCACGAGTAGGTCCTGTACTCTTATTGATCTTTCTCCAGTGATTTCGCTTGATACTCTACCTACGTGATCAGCGACTAACTTTCCTTCGATCGTTTCTTCAGCATGCAACAACAAAGGTTCGATGATCAAAGATGCTCCGAGCAGGACTGTTCCAACGACAAACTTGTAGATCAACATCGTAGCGGACGTCCTTGCGAGCACTTGTTTCCAATGAGACGGGGTCAAGCGATGAAACTTTGGCATCTTTTGGTGATATTCAGCAAGCGACTGGGATGGGTCGCACGACGGTCAATCGGGCGCTCGAGGATGCGTAAGCGGCGGCACCCAATGGGCCAGGCGCCGACAACGGGTGGTGAAACTCGGCCCTGGCTCGCCTCGCAAGGCGTATCGTGCGCCATCTCCGTTTTCTAGCATGTTGATGGCCGGACAGACTTATTGCGCGCTCACGAGGCTGACCGCCGGCCTGGCGCCGCTACGATCTGCGCATGCAACTCAGCAGTCCTGGAATAGTCGATACGCTTTCGCTGGATATCGGATCGTCGACAACATTCGACACGCATTACGCTTGGCTTCCGACAAACCGCTACGGCATAGAAAACCTGGCCAACCTCGACAAGGTGCCGGCAGCGGGCGCAACCCTCGTCGTGGGCGCGCCGACGCATCGCGGAGGCTCGGGCGGTCCTGCCCGCATTATGGCGCTCGTGTAGTAACGACGCGACGCAAGCGGCACGCGAGATGCCCGAATGGGTGCTCAATGAGCGCGTGCTCGATTGCGCGGCACTCGTTGGAATTTTAGGCATCCCAAAAAAGGGAGCATCCTTCTCATTGCCTCGGCACGCTGTGAGAATTTCCGGGCTATTGAATCTGCAGCTTCCACACCTTCCACGCAATTGAGCCGAGCAAGTGGAGCCCGTGCCCTAGAGATATTGGGCGGATGATTTGGCTGTCCTAAAAACGACCGTTTACGAGACACCCGAAAGCGATACCCAGAAAGGGCGTAAAA
>JAUVPN010000263.1 GCA_030598645.1 Hyphomicrobium sp.
GCTGGAGCATGAGGCGGTCAAGTCTCTCATCGTTGTCGAGGCACTCGACGCTGTGATCGATTGGCACGAGACGGGACTGCTGCCGCTCGGATCCCAGCTGACCAAAGATCCGCGCTGCCGCTTTGTGCCGGGCGATTTCTTTGCACTGGCTGCATCAAAGGAAGGCTTCGATCCGAATGGGCCCTCTAGACGGTTTGATGCCATTCTCGTCGACATTGACCATTCGCCGGACTTTCTGCTCGATCTACACAACGCGACCTTCTACCAGCCCGAGGGATTGAACAAGCTCACTGCACATCTGCATCCCGGTGGAGTCTTTGGACTGTGGTCCAATGATCGTCCCGACGATGCGTTCACCGCACGGCTAGCCGAAGTCTTCGCCGAGGCCCTCGCCGAGCGCGTGACGTTTCATAATCCGCTTCAGAACCAGGAATTCACGCAGACCGTCTATCTGGCGCGGACATTGCCTGCCCCGCGAAGCGACGATCGTTCCTGAGTTTGAATCCGGCACTCATTAGCCAACCTATGCACTGGTTCGCGCAACGATACAGACGGTTCCTTCGCTCACGTCCTGTCCGTTGGCACCCACAAAATGAAAATCGTGCCTGCAATTGCCGCAAGCGTAACCAGAGAAAAAAGAACGGGGTGCGACCTCCCAACGGTCAAGCCCGTGAAGACAACCGACGCCCACCCCATCCCCATTGCCAAGTATTTCACCGCAGGGCGGATGGCTCTTTTCTGTTCGAACCGGCGGACCTCGACGAGTGCTCCCTGAAGCAAGGGGACACGTTGTATCCACGCATGCAGTCGGTCGCTCGAACGCGCAAAAGCCCATAATGCGACGAGCAAGAACGGCGTCGTTGGCAAACCCGGCAACACCGCACCGGCCATCGCCAAGCCTGTTGCGGCGAAACCGATCAGCAAAAGCGCTAACTTCGTCATTGTGCGTGAGCTTTACCCGAAGTTGGATTCTTAAGTCCCCGTTCGCCTGTATACACCAGGCAAGACTTTGCTTCGCTGACGGGCGCTTCAAGATGCGCGGTCAAGCCAAATCTCGTCTGTGTCGGAAGAACGGGTGAAGCGCTTTTCGTGCTCTTCGAGCAAGCGGTGAATTCGTTCATCACTTTCGCGCTCTGACTTCCGGCGAAGATAGCGCCCATAAGCAATGAGTATGATGCCGGCGGCGAAGACCGTGACGGTATCAATCGACGTCATGTTTTGCCAAATGTTGCCGCTCTTGAAGAGAGGCGCAATGAATCCAAAGGCGGTGATTGCTACACCAAAGCCAATCTCGATGGATCCATCTTCCGATAACATCGCCCGTCGTCCTCATGACCCCACGCCACTTATTTATGATCCGTGCCAACCCGCAACAAAGTGGCTTCTGCCTATCCAACTGCAACAATATGGGAACAAGTGATTCGTGTCGCGGGGCAGACGATCCATCGGCAGGCTTATTGGCCGCCCACACTAACACCTCAGCGCTCAAAGATAGCATTTGTCGCGGGAATCACGGGGCACCCCGCCCTTCATTCGTCGACGAACGGCCATAGGGCTCTCAGGTGAGGCGCCAGCAAGCGTTTACGAGAGAGAAGAGTCCAGAAGCGCCCAATCGAGCATGGCTCTGGCGATTTCCGCGAGGCTGAGGTTCTGGCTGGTGAGATCGGAGCCACGCAACTTTGAATCGAGCAGGTGCGCTGTTTTGAAGTCGAGCTCGCTGAGGTCAAGGAGCTCACGCAATATCCCAATAAGTTTACCTGCGAGTTCTGGGACCTCTTGAACTGCGTCTTAAAAATCTCATAGACCGAAATTCCCCCGGATCTGCCCGGATCAAAGATGGCCAGTGCCGAAAAAAAGTAATTGCAATTCGCCTCAGCGATGTCCCAAAAGAGCTCCCGAGCTCTGAAGGTCCTATGTGCACCATTGACCAGCCAACCCAACCTTGCATCTTATGCATTTTAAACGGTATGCTTTATACCTCTTTTCTAACGGCCGGGCGCATAGCTGTCGGTCTCACAGTCGAAAGACGCCTGCGCCACTAGCGCCTGGTAGAAAGCGAGCAGGAGATGATCGGGAAGATTTTCGCCGTGGCATTGTGCCTTAGCATTGTCATAACTGCCGCAGTGGCTGACGAGGAGCGGATTTCCTTCCCAGCGGATTACAGCGCTAAATTTCAAAACTATTTGAGCCTCGACCGGGTGCAGAATGACGATCAGATCATACGACTCTTTGCAAACGAGATTGCGTTAAGGGCCGCGAAAGAAGGCCGCGAGCTGCCCAACGGGTCTGTGATCGTCGGTGAAGTCTACAAGGCCAAGAAGGACAAAGACGGCAACGTGGTCGAAAGTTCTTTGGGCCGCCGCATTCGCGACAAGCTGGCGGCCGTCGCCGTAATGGAAAAGGGTGATGGCTGGGGCGCGGCCTTCTCCGAGGACCTAAGAAATGGCGATTGGGACTTTGCGATCTTTTCGCCCGACGGGAACCGGCTGAACAAGGATCTCAACGCGTGCCGCTCATGTCACGCTCCCCTTAACGAGACGCAGCACCTCTTTTCGTTCGAGCACCTTGGTAAGTGATACAAACGTTTCTCTCAACGCTACGCCTGCAAGATTTTACGTTGAACTGCGCGCTGGCTAATGCGCAGCGAGGTGATTGGCCAATCGCTTTGGACTGGCCACAAGCTGAGCAAGTGTCCATTCGTCAAGAACCTGTAGATAGGCGTCAAGCGCATCGCTGAGCGCACCCCTCAAGCCGCACGCGGGCGTAATGCAACAAGCGTTCTTGGACCGGAAGCACTCAACGAGGTGGAAATCTTCTTCGGTTGCCCGAAGAACATTGGCCACAGTGATTTCCTGAGCGGGTTGAGCGAGCCGAATACCACCGCTGCGACCGCGCAGCGTCTCAACGAACCCATTGCGAGCCAGGGTTTGCACGACCTTCATGACGTGGTTTTGAGATATGTCATAGGCAGCGGCAATCTGCTCGCTTGTTGCTAGACGATCGGGAAACGCTGCCAGATACATAAGCACGCGCAGCGAATAATCCGAGTGGACGGTGAGGCGCATGAGATCCCCCGAAAAGAGGTATTGCATGTGTTTCTTTTTGTTACGGCGGAATGATCCCCAATGCAACATTGACCGTTGCCGGCGTTCGCGCCGGCAAGCGGCCTGATGTCGCTAACCACGAAGCTGAAAACGATCACAAAGGCACATCGGCATTGCCGCCGGTGAACCCGCGAACAAATTGCCGGTTTGGCTCTGACGTGCGGGAATTTTATTTCGCTAAATTTGCAAGGCCCTGCCTCAGAACGCGTACTGAGCAAGCACGTCTTCCAGAGCCGTGGGCACAACGTCGAGATCCTTAAACGATAATGCGGATTTGGACACCACGTTATCGCGCTCCATTAGCACCACTTGCGCACGCGTGATGGGCGAGGCGGGCAGCATTGCGCCAACCGCAGCTAGCGCCTTCCAAATCGCAAACGGCAGCGGCAGCAGAAGCCGCCGTCGTTTCATTTGCCTTAGCAAGAGCTCGATAAGGGCACGGTAGGTGTAAGTGCGCGGGCCGCCAAGTTCGTAAATCTGTCCTTGCGACACAGGATTCTGCAGAGCATTGAGCGCAGCATTCGCAACGTCACCGACGTAGACTGGCTGGAGCCTCGTCTCGCCGTAGCCGAAGAGCGGCAACACGGGCGAGATCCTGGCTATGGCGGCCAACGTGTTCAAGAATTTATCGCCAGGTCCAAAGATCGCACTGGGGCGTAGTATCGTGGCGTGCGGAAAAACATCGCTGACAAGCAGTTCACCCTTTGCCCGCGAATGGACGTAGCTCGACATCGACCGCAGGTCCACGCCAATGCCGGAAATATGGACGAGGCTGTCGATGCCGAATATGGCGGCTTGATGTGCCACATTAAGCGCGCCCAGCTCATGGACAGCCTCAAAGGTTTCTGCGCCGCTTTCAACATAGAGGCTGACGCAGTTGATGACCGCATCAGATCC
>JAUVPN010000067.1 GCA_030598645.1 Hyphomicrobium sp.
GCCGGGTTCATCTTCTTAATTCTGGCCGCGAGATTGTGCTGGACGTCATCCCTGTTGATCCACGCAGCTTGTTTCGCGGCGACTACGTGATCCTGAATTACGACATATCTCGTGTTGAAACCCCTCCTGGAAAGAAACGTGTGCACCGCGGATCCATCATGTATGCCACCTTGCAAAAGACGAGGGATGGCAAATGGAAGCTCCTCGCAGCTGGTCCGCAGCGGCCCGAGGGTGTTGACGCGGATCAGGTCGTGCTTAAAGGGCGGGTGCGTTATGCGCCGACCCGGTCGCGGAGGGGTCAAGGGTTGGCGAACGTACGCTATGGTATCGAGAGTTTTTTTGTTCCGGAGGGCCGTGGGCGTGAGTTAGAAAAACTCGTCGGTGGCAAAAAAGTCGCCGCGCTGATTGCGGTAGATGAGAGCGGAAATGCGGCACTCAAGGGCCTGATCGTTGAGGGAAAGCGTATCTACGAGGAGCCACTGTTTTAGACGGGTGGCATTTGGGGTGGCCCGCTCTTGTTCCTCCGGTTGCTCTCCTCTGTGTGACCGGATTGCCGCTTAGGCCAAACATTTCGCAACATGCGACGCACGAAACCATCGAGCATGCCGGACGAATATGGCATTGTCCGCCTACGTATGGCTGAGGTGCGGTTTTGGGGAGCGAAAGGGGCAAGATATGGGTCTTAGGGTGCCATTGGTGCTGACGGTCGCTGTGGTGATGGTCAGCGGTTTTAGCGTGCCGGTGTTGTCGGATTCCACAGGCTTTGCAAGCATGCACAATTTGCGCAAGGAACGCGGACGCTTGTGCATGTCAGATCACTGGCACTATGGCACTAGCGGCCCCCAGAAAAGCAAGTCGAGGGCGAGGCGCGCGGCTATACGCTCATGGGCGAGCTTCACTGCGATGGAGTACGGCACCGACTGGGCGAGGTGGGGCCGTGCTAAGAGCAAAAAAGCTAGCTGCTCTAGAGGTAGCGGCAGCTGGGAATGCAGTGTCGAAGCGCGGCCTTGCAGATAGTATCCAGCTCCTGACCTAACTGTCACATGCGCCAGAGTCTGTACCGCAACGTGTCGCTCACCGTCGCAGACTGGTGGAGATTGTTTTTATGGTTTCCAAGGACCATCGTTGCATCCGGCCGAGCCAGATCCAGGGATTGGCTGGGAAACCAAGGATGGGGCTTAGGATGCGACGAACAGCTTTGGCAGGGTCATAGCCGTCGCGTGTGCGTTCCCTGAGCCTGATTATGTCCGCTAGGTCGTCGTAACGGCGCGCTCGCGCTGTTTCGCTGGCTTCGCTGCTCATGCTTCCAGTGATTCCAGAGAAGCCCTGCCCGCCGGCAACGTTGGGCAGTGGCTGCGGCTTGGGATTATTTGCTGGAGCGGGCGCTGTGTTCATCAAATGCGAAATGCGCCGCATGACGTCCTCAATTGGAACATGGCTCGCCTTTGCCAGCGTGCCGACAATCATCACCGCAACGACCGGAAGGAGGTACTCCACGATCATTTCGCTAATGTCGGCGGCGGCCGCGGCATTACGCACCATCTTTTTGCTTGCCTCTCGGCCGGCAATCGTTAGGAGCGCATCGTTCCCGACGGTCTGCGTATGGGTTGCGCCGAGCAGGGTTGGTGTCTCAAGCACGTTTTCATAGTCGGGTTGGCCAAGAAGGTGGACAACCCCGGCAAGCCGCTGTCGTGAAAGCGTATCTTGATGGATGTAGAAGGTCAGGTCGTGAACCATCGCGGCGACGGCGGCCTCGACTTTCGCAGCGGGGAGTTGGAATGCGCGCGCCAAATTGGCGTAGACCCGCCCGTCCTGAGCCTCGTTAAGAAGATTTGAAAGCGACATGCCTCGAGGGCCTCCTTTTCCCGAGGCCGACGGTATAGCAGGGCGCGGGCTTGGGTCACAGTTCGCAATTACGTTCATGCGACCGTTATTTTGGGGCCCACAGAGGCCATTAAGCGTGCGGTCGGGCATAATTATTCATTTAGGGCGTCGATCCAACGCAGGATCAGCTCCTCCATGTTGCAACCGATCTTCACTTTTGGCATGTTCCGCGCAAATCTCGCCCAAATGCGTGAGAGACGGGGAGCGATCTTCGGCCACTCCAGCTCTCGCCTTAAAAAACTAGGGCGCCAAAGGGGACCAAACAATGACTGAGATACTGTGGGTGATCGTCGCTTGCGGCGTGCTTGCGATTGTGTATGCAGCTTACACGATTCAGGCGGTGATGAATGCCGACGCGGGTACCGCGCGAATGCAGGAGATTGCTGGCGCTATTCGCGAAGGTGCCCAAGCCTATCTCAATCGTCAGTACTGGACGATTGGTATCGTAGGTGCCGTTATCTTCATTATCGCCTGGCTTCTGCTTGGCCCGTTGGTTGCTGCCGGCTTTCTTATAGGCGCCGTGCTCTCCGGATTGACCGGCTATATTGGTATGAACGTATCGGTGCGCGCCAACGTGCGCACGGCGCAAGCCGCTACCCAATCGCTTGCTGGCGGATTAGATATTGCCTTCAAGTCAGGTGCGGTCACGGGCATGCTGGTTGCAGGTTTGGCGCTGTTGGGCGTCTCGGTTTACTACATGTTCCTCACCGAGTTCGTAGGCTATGGGCCGGCCGACCGCACTGTAATTGATGCGCTCGTCGCGCTCGGTTTCGGGGCGTCTCTCATTTCGATCTTCGCCCGACTCGGAGGTGGTATTTTTACCAAGGGTGCCGATGTAGGGGGCGACCTGGTCGGCAAGGTTGAAGCTGGTATTCCCGAGGACGACCCACGCAACCCTGCCACCATTGCAGATAACGTTGGTGACAACGTCGGCGATTGCGCGGGCATGGCTGCCGACCTCTTTGAGACCTACGCGGTGACCGTCGTCGCCACCATGGTACTCGCGGCCATCTTTTTTGTGGGCCAGGCTAATCTTCCCAATCTTATGATTTACCCCCTCGCAATATGTGCAGCCTGCATTGTGACCTCAATCATTGGCACCTTCTTCGTGAAGCTTGGCTCCAACAACTCAATCATGGGTGCGCTCTATCGCGGCTTTATCGCGACCGCGGTTCTTTCAATCGCCGGACTATGGATAGCGACGTACTATGTGCTCGGCGGCTTTGGCGAGGTCGGCACGGCCGTTGGGGTGCCGATCACGGGACTGAACCTGTTCTATTGCGGTATTGTCGGTCTTGTCGTTACCGGGCTCATTGTCTGGATCACTGAATACTACACAGGCATCGGCTTCCGTCCGGTCCGCTCCATTGCACAGGCCTCAGTCACGGGGCATGGCACCAACGTGATCCAGGGTCTGGCGGTGTCCCTGGAAGCAACAGCGCTGCCGGCACTGGTGATCGTATTCGGCATTCTGGCCACGTATGCGCTCGGGGGTCTGTTTGGCACTGCGATCGCCACCACGACGATGCTCAGTCTTGCAGGTGTTGTTGTTGCGCTCGACGCATTTGGACCCGTGACCGACAATGCAGGTGGTATTGCAGAGATGGCCGGGCTTCCAGCAGAAGTGCGCCGGTCAACGGACGCGCTAGACGCGGTTGGTAATACGACGAAGGCGGTCACCAAAGGCTATGCTATCGGCTCGGCGGGACTTGGCGCGCTGGTACTGTTTGCGGCCTACAGTTACGACCTCCGCCATTTCATCGATGAGGCAAATGCCGCAGGCTCAAGTGCATTTGAGTATTTTCGCGGAGTTGAGCCAAACTTCATGCTGTCCAACCCGTATGTTGTTGTGGGGCTGTTGCTCGGAGGGCTCATCCCCTTCTTGTTCAGCGGAATAGCGATGACGGCTGTAGGGCGCGCTGGTAGTGCCATCGTTGAGGAGGTGCGCCGCCAGTTCAAAGCGAAACCGGGCATCATGAAGGGCAAAGACCGTCCAGACTATGCGGCGGCTGTTGACCTGCTGACGCGTGCGGCCATCAAGGAGATGGTGATCCCTTCGCTTCTACCGGTGCTTTCGCCGATCGTTCTCTATTTTGCCATCTATTTTATTGCAGGCGGTGGTGCGGCCGGTAAGAGCGCGGCATTCTCTGCGGTGGGTGCCATGCTTCTCGGCGTTATTGTCACTGGACTGTTCGTTGCTATCTCAATGACGTCTGGCGGAGGTGCTTGGGACAACGCCAAGAAGCTGATCGAGGATGGTTTCGTCGACAAGGACGGCGTTAAGCACGTCAAAGGTAGCGAGGCCCACAAGGCAGCCGTGACGGGTGACACTGTCGGTGATCCCTACAAGGATACGGCTGGCCCGGCGGTGAACCCGGCCATCAAGATTACTAATATCGTCGCATTGCTGCTGCTGGCCGTACTCGCGCATTAGCGCAAGGTGATTTCAAACTGCAGGCGCGGGCGGCATAAGCTGCCCGCAGTCTCCGTCGCAATAGATATCTTACTAGCCGTCGCCAAAGATTTGCTTCTGTCCCAGGTTGCGGAACAGCTGTTGCAGGATGCTATCATCCTTGCCTCCGGGCGCGGGCGTCGTGCGCGAGTTGTAGTCGACGACCTTGCCGTCCTCTAGCCCATAATTTGCGACCCTATCCACGGTGCCTGCTTCCGAGAAGTAAACCGCAACGACCTGCCGTTCCTGTTCGTCTGGCATTAAGAATGCCGTCTGCGTTTTTGTGCTTGAAATATAGTAAAAGGCGCGTCCGCCGCCGACGACGGCCGTTGTCGCCGGCGTACCCAGGTTTACCCGCACTTGTTCCTGGCTCATGCCGGGCTGGATCTGCTGGATATCATTCTCGCGGAACTGGGTGCCGTGTTTGGTGACTATTCCGCCGCATGCGCAAAGTGGGAGCGCTGCAGCCAAGCACAACGCGATGCGTCGCGATCGCATGGCGCAGATCCCAGCGTTCCGATTCATAAGCCTGAGTGAGCGTTTGCCGCCCTCATGCGCAATCGTCTTTCGACGCATTTTGTACCGTCTTCCCAAGAATCAATTGAGGAGGTCCCTACGGGCGCGCATAACCTGAAGCTTGCGCAAATGCAACGCGACGAGCATTACTTTCCCTCAACGCAATTCGCGCTCGTTCACAGGCAGCCTTTGATGCTCAAGTGGTTCAAGACACGGATTAAAAACCATCGTAGAGCAGACAAGCTTTATGGCGTGATCGTGACGCAGGCCCGCTCTGGGCACATTTACACCAGTCTAGGCGTTCCCGACACGCCGGCCGGCCGCTTTGAGATCGTTGTGCTGCATCTTTTTCTGGTTATGGAACGGCTTCGCGGTGAGCCCGAGATAGGCCAAATTTTGCCCCGCCTGGTGGTTGAGAGGTTTGTTGCGGACGTGGATGATTCGCTGCGTGAGTTGGGGACAGGGGATCTGGCCGTGCCAAAAAAAGTGCGGCGTGCGGCAGCCGGACTTTATGAACGGGCTTCCGCTTATAGGGCTGCCATATCTGTGGGCGACGAGAAGGCGCTGGCTCAGCTGTTCGCTTCGTACGTGTTCATGGCCGAGGGCGCCGACTGGCGTAGTGACGCTCTAGCCAGCTACACTGTGAATGCGATGGACAAGCTAGCTCAGCGAGACGTAAGTGAAATCAACTCCGGGAAAATTGCATTTCCCGACGCAGCTACGCTTGGAGAGGACCTGCAATGACGGACCTACTCACCTGGAAGCACCGGGTGGCGGAGATAGCTGAGGCCGGCGTGCACGAAACCCGCAAAATGACGCCCATTGAGCGAGATGCAATCGCTCGGGCTCTTGATATTCTCGCGTGCGATGCTGTTAAGGTGTCTTATAGCGTACGCGCCTTAGGTAATGGCCGCTATCGTTGTTCGGGAAACGTGTTGGCGCGGCTAACGCAGAAATGCATCGTGACACTAGAGCCCGTCCCGCGAGAGCTGGAAGAAAGCTTCAGCGTCGAATTCTGGCCCGCTGAAGCCTTGCCGGCGCCGACTGAAACCGAGGTTGAGGTGTTCGCCGCTGTCGAGATCGAACCGATCGATAACGGAGTTATCGATGCAGGACGTGTCATTTTCGAGACCTTGGCTGCAAGCCTTGACCCCTATCCGCGCAAGCCCAATGCTGAGTTTGTTTGGAAAGTTGAGAAGGGCACTGAGCCTGCCACCGCTGGCCCATTTGCGGGTCTTAGCAGCCTCAAAGACAAGCAATAGACCGTGCGAAACCTTCGTAAAATTCCCCGTGTCCATGCGGCGAAAGGCGTCCAGAATCCAGTTGTCTGGCACCTGCAAAAGAGTATGGTCCGAGCGGATCGAGAGATTGGGCTGTTGGGAGTGCACTCTCGCCAATACATAAATATTCCTTCGCGAGGCCAACCGCGACATGTCTGAGCCGCGGACGATAGCGCTTGACGCCATGGGCGGTGACCATGGCCCCAAGGTTGTAGTTGGGGGAGCAGCGCTCTCGCTTGAGCGTCAACCAGAACTAAGCTTCATTTTTTTCGGTGACCAAGCAGGCGTTCTCACCGAACTCGCGAACTTTCCGACCCTTTCTGCGCGCTCGCGCGTCGTGCACACTGATACTGTCGTCGGCATGAATGACAAACCGAGCCAAGCATTGCGGCGCGGCAAAGGCACCAGCCTTTGGTTAGCACTTGAGGCGGTTCAAAAAGACCAAGCGCACGTCGCAGTCTCGGCAGGAAATACAGGTGCACTGATGGCCATGTCGAAGCTCATACTGCGGCCTATGGCCGGTATAGAGCGACCGGCCATAGCAGCCATCTGGCCGACCGTCACGGCTGAGTGCATTGTACTCGATGTTGGTGCCAATATAGGGGCGACGGCCCGGCAACTCGGAGACTTTGCTCTGATGGGTGCGGCCATGGCCCGCGCGCTTTTTCACGTCGAACGTCCTACGGTTGGCCTTCTCAACGTTGGCGTTGAGGAGATTAAGGGGGCCGACGAAGTGCGCCAGGCGCATGCTTGGCTGAAAACCACCGACCTTCCACTCGAATACCATGGCTTTATCGAGGGTGATAAAATTGGGCAGGGTGTTGCCGACGTCGTTGTGGTTGAAGGCTTTGCCGGCAACATTGCTTTGAAAACGGCCGAAGGTACCGCGCGCCAAATCGGTGAGTATCTCAAGCAAGCCATGCAGCGGACCTGGATATCGCAGATTGGAGCCGCGCTCGCCGCGGGTGGCTTTCGTATATTGAAGGATAAGGTGGACCCGCGCCGTTCCAACGGAGGTACCTTCCTGGGTCTAAACGGCATCGTGGTCAAGAGCCACGGGGGGACTGATTCTTTGGGCTTTGCCAGCGCGGTTGATCTAGCCTACGAGATGGCGCAAAGCGGGCTTATCGGGCGGCTTGCGGCCGATCTTGACGCATTTCACCACAAGCTCGATTCGGCTCCGGTGAGATCCGGTGCCGTGACTGCGACCTCGCAGGTACGATAGACTAAACGCCCAAAGCAAGCCCTGGAGTTCAATGCAGGGGCCGAAACGCAGAAAAGGCAAGGCAGGACTGTGGCAGTCATTCGTTCAGTAATCCGCGGGGTCGGCGCCTATCTCCCCAAGCGCGTCATGACCAATGCCGATATGGCGAAGATAGTCGATACCACCGACGAATGGATTGTTGAGCGAACTGGGATCAGCCAACGCCACATCGCGGATGAAGGAGAGCTTACTTCTGACCTCGGCATAGCCGCTGCTAAGCAAGCTCTGGTTCGGGCAGGCACCGACCCACTTGATATCGATCTAATCGTCTGCGCTACTGCAACTCCCAACCGTACGTTTCCAGCTACGGCCGTTGCCATCCAACGCGGCCTCGGTATAACGAAGGGTGCCGCCTTCGATGTTCAGGCTGTCTGCACGGGCTTCGTCTATGCGCTGGCGGTTGCGGACAACTTTCTAAAAGCAGGACAGTTCAAACACGCTCTTGTCATCGGTGCGGAAACATTCTCGCGCATCCTGGACTGGTCCGACCGCTCAACATGCGTGCTGTTTGGGGACGGAGCGGGCGCCGTCGTGCTGGAGGCGCAACCCCAGCATGGTACGCGTGACGACCGTGGGATACTCTCCACTCGTATTCGCTCTGACGGTCGTTTTGAGGACCTCCTTTATGTCGATGGCGGCGCCGGCTCCACCAAGACGACGGGTCATTTGCGCATGAACGGCCGCGAGGTATTTCGCCATGCTGTTCAGAAGATTTCTGGCATTATCGAAGAGACGCTGGTGGTGAACAACTTTGCCCCCGACGAGATCGACCTTTACGTGCCCCATCAGGCCAATAAGAGGATTCTTGATGGAATCGCCAAGAAGCTCGGGGTCGACCGAGAGAAAATCGTGGTAACGCTGGGCCGACACGGAAACACTTCAGCCGCCTCCATACCGTTGGCGCTAAATCACGCATTCGAGGAGCACCGAGTGAAAGAGGGTAGTTTGATTTTGATGGAGGCGATGGGTGGTGGGTTCACTTGGGGGGCGGCATTGGCGCGCTGGTAAGCCATTTCCTGGTGTCTTCCTGTGCGACCTCAAACTTTTTTGTGCAATATCAGGCGGTTGATGCAAGCGCCTGATTGACCATCACCTCCGCGGCCAGTAGCATGGGTGGAACGATGAGAAAATTGGGAGGCAATAAGCCATGGGAGGCAAAACGTTGACACGTGCCGACCTTGCGGAAGCCGTCGTTCGCAAAGTGGGATTGCCACGGAATGAAAGTCAGGAATTGGTCGAGCTGGTCCTCAGTGAGATCTCAAGCAGTCTTGCTCGCGGCGAGCAAGTGAAATTGTCATCGTTTGGGTCTTTCGGAATACGTCAAAAAGGCGAGCGCATTGGGCGCAATCCCAAGACCGGTGAAGAAGTACCAATCACGCCGCGCAGGGTTTTGGTATTCCGGCCCAGCAACATTATGAAGGATCGCATCAACGAGGGACAAGTCCGGCGCAAGGCGGCGGAATAATCCCGAGTGACAGCTGTGCTAGAGGGTAAGGACAGCGGGAGCGGTAATGAGCAAGACAGTGGACGCTTTTCGGACGATCAGCGAGGTTGCGGGGGAGCTGGACGTGCCCAAGCACGTTTTGCGCTTCTGGGAGGGCAAATTCCCTCAGGTGAGGCCCATGAAGCGGGGCGGGGGGCGGCGTTACTATCGGCCCGAGGACCTTGAGCTGTTGCGTGGCATTCGTCACCTTTTGCATGCGGAAGGCTACACGATTAAGGGCGTGCAGAAGATATTACGCGAGCATGGCGTAGACGAAGTTAAAGCTTCGGCAAAGCGCGCGGATCTAGCTCGTCTCGCGGAGAAGTCGCAATCGAAGCGCGGACGTGGTGCGAACGCACGATCAACGGCGGCAAGTGCTTCGATGTCTGTGCGCAATAGTGCCTCCTTTACATCCGTCCGCAATATTTGCGGGCAAGCGAATATTGACGCGGCGATTGCCGAGCTTGAGATCTGCCGCAATATTCTCTTGGGGCGAAAGGTTAGCGCCACGGCTCGCCGCAAGGGTTCAAAGCTGCGTCGCGCTGCACGCTCGTAAGCAAGTGTCTCGAAGCACATGGTGAAGGCTTCCTTGCGCCGCCGTTATTTTAGGCTGGAGCTATGGTGTGTCGATCTGGAAGCGGGCGCTTCTTCTCTTAACCTTGGAGCGGTAAACGCCAAGGTTTCCAAAGCGTGATCAGGATCTTTCTTCGACGATAGCGGACACGCATAGAGCGGACGAGTGGGTGGCTGCTCACGTCGCCTCGCTGATTCTGCTTGAACGTGCTGTCGCGCCAAATTGGCGTGGAACGCCATTTGTACGAGGTAGGGGCGTCAAGCCTTCCCTCGCCGGTGCCCCTGCCACATTCAGTCTCTCGCATGTGTCCGGCTAGAGGTCTTTGCTAACGCAAATGGGCGCGGCATCGGGCGGCTGCTAACACAACTCGGAATCGTGGGAAGTACTGGCGCCCAAGATGTAGGTTTCTGCAAGCGGCTTGACGAAGTGAAGAAAGGGGCACCGGCTTGCAGAGTGCACGACTTAGATATCGTATTAGGGGTTTTCGCGGCGCCACCGCCCGCAATTTCTAAGTTTCCGTCAAGTATTAGCGGGGTTCACGAGCTGCTGGGCTAGTATCACAATGGCTTAGACGTTGACCGTCAGCGCGGCCCAAGGCAAAAGGGGTCAAATCGGAGCGTAGCGCAGCCTGGTTAGCGCACCAGTCTGGGGGACTGGGGGTCGGGAGTTCAAATCTCCCCGCTCCGACCA
>JAUVPN010000178.1 GCA_030598645.1 Hyphomicrobium sp.
CTGGATTAGCGCCAGCACATAGGGCATTATGTTTGTGGTGAAAAACAAAACCGGGAGCCAGACAAGAGGCGGCGCCCATGAGCGTAGGAACTGCAGCACGCGATGCGCAATTTGTCAGCCCGACGATGGGTGTGACGCGGAAGCGTTCGAACCAGGAAACCGCTCACGAGATTCAGGCCCTTAAGGCCCGCAACAACATCACCAACTGGTTCTTCTTGGCCCGCATCTATCTCGTTATCGCGGTCACGATTGCGACCACGGTCTACATCGACCAGGCCGCCATGGCTGGGCAAATCGCCTGGTGGTGGAGCATTCCCGCTACCCTTCTTGCGATTGTCGTGATCGGTGCCTCACAGCATCAATTCGGCGGAACGGTCCACGAGGGCACGCACTACATGCTGTTTGCCAACCGCAAGCTGAACGAGTTGGCATCGGATTGGTTTGCCGCCTTTCCGCTTTTCACCTCCACCTATCAATTCCGCCTGCATCACCTGGCGCACCACCAATTTGTCAACGATCCTGAGCGCGATCCCGACATCAGCCAGTTGAAGGACAGCGATCACTGGCTTGACTTCCCCGTCGCCCATATTGACGTGCTGCGGGCGTTGCTCAAGCAGCTGTGGCTCCCAAATCTCTTCCGCTACACCACGACACGCGCTCGTTACAGCGCGCTTGGTGCGGCGGAGAACCCGTATTCCGATCCCGATGACGGTGGCTCACCCTGGCCGCTGCGGATCGGCATCCTGTTTACAGTCGGCATGCCGGCTGTGCTCATTTCACTTATCATTGCTGGAGACTGGCGTTTGGCCGCAGCTGCCTTAGGCGCGTGCTGGGCGGCGATCGTGGTGTATTACGCCGTGATTCCGGAGAAACGATACCCGCACACGCGCCTTGTGCCTGTCATCTCACACCGAGCGACGGCAATCGCTCGCCTCACCTACTTGGCGCTGCTCTATGGCGCGTTGTCGGCAATAGAGTTTGCCGGCTGGGGACCGGCGTGGACCTACTTCGGATTGCTCTGGATCGTTCCGCTGTTCACGACCTTCCCGCTGTTCATGATCTTGCGCCAATGGGTGCAGCACGGCAATGCGGACCGCGGCCGCTATACCAACACCCGCGTGTTCCTCGCCGGGCCGCTCGTGCGCTATGCTGTCTTTCCCTGGGGCATGGACTATCACTTGCCCCACCACATGATTGCTTCGGTGCCTCACTACAACCTGAAGGGCCTGCACGAGATCCTACAGCGCGATCCAGAGTATCGGGACAAGGGCGTTATCGTAGAAGGCTACTTCGGAAATGGCGATGCGCCTGGCGGACGGCCAACGGCACTAAGCGTACTTGGCGAAAAGTATGCTCCGAAACAACGCGAAGCAGCCTACGTCGACGACGCGGCTCTCGAGCACGCAGAGGTGGCCGATCCAGAAGGTATCGCGCGCGAGAGCCAGCTTTCGCTCGAAAAGCATTAGGCGGCCGCAAGGGCGCGCTCAGTGCTATACAAGACGTGATCTTGGGCGATGTTTTGGGAACAAATCTGCGTGACGCCGACAGTCCTGCGTGGTCGTCGCGGATGATGTGGCCGGCGCAAGCGGTGTAGAGCTGCGTGTATGGCCAGGAAAGAACGGACGGGTGGGATTGCGGTGCGGCCGTGCTCACTCAGAAGAGGCCAAAAAAGGGGTGCTGCTCATTGCTCTCCAATGGATGGCGCTTGATAATATCCCTTTCCGGCGGTGCCTACCATCGCGGCTCGGCAATGGTGCGAATCCTGCCCAGATCGAGCACCATCACGTGAAGCACATAATAGCTGCCATGGGTTTCTTGTGATCCTAATTGTGGCCCTGCGGAACTTGTCCTACGACAAGCTAAGACTGGCGACGTCGATCGCTGGGATTGCGTTTGCCGTTCTGTTGGTCGGCGTGCAGCTCGGCCTCTATTTCGGCGCGAAGAAAATGATTACGAGCCCAATTGACAACACAGTTGCAGATCTTTGGGTGATGCCTTTCGATACAGAGAGTTTTGAGGATGGGCTACCGCTGCTAACCAACCGCGAACGACATAGAGCGCTTGCCACACCGGGCGTTGTGGTCGTAGCACCAATGGTCGTCTATTTCGCTGATTGGTCAGATCCAGAGGATGTGATCACCCATGTCGTGCTCGTTGCTTCCAAACATGATGGCCAAGGCCTTCAGCCCTGGAACCTCGTTGAGGGAGATTGGAGCCCACTTCGGCCGATTGCGGCGGTAGCAGTGGACCGCACCTATCTCACCGATCTAGGTATTTCCGGCATCGGTGCGCGAGCAGATATTAGATCCGTCAGTGTTCGTGTTGGAGCGCTGACCGAAGGCATCCGCTCATTTACTCAATCTCCTTATGTATTCGTATCGCTGAGATATGCCCGGAAGATAGGGGGATTACCGCACGACGCCGCGACGTATCTCCTCGTTGATGTCGAAGCGCAAACAGATATAGCGAAAGTTCAACAGGCGCTTCGCAACCGGCTCCCGGATACCGAAGTGCTGACGACCGCAGAGTTTCGCGAGCGAAGTCTGGATCGATGGCTTATCCGAACCGGAGCTGGAGTCGCAGTGATTGGAGGGGCGATACTCGGCTCTGTGATCGGGATCGCTATTTTTGCACAAACTTTGTACGGTTTCACACGAGAACATTTGAAAGAGTTCGCCACGTTGAGGGCTTTGGGTTGCCGATCTACTTACCTGTTTAAGTTGGTCATCGTTCAAGCCATTGTGGTGTCAATGGTGGGCTTCTTATTGGGCATAGGGGGCGTGGCTGGGGTTAACCTTTTCAGCAACCAGACCGCATTGCCGCTCGTCGTCTCAACGGAAGTCGTTGCATTACTGCTGTTCACTACGGTCGCGATTGGGGCCATTTCGTCGCTGTCGGTCATTACTAAAGTGCTGCGCATCGATCCTGTGACCGTGTTCGCAACCAAAAACACATGACTGTCGAGATCCCAAGAGAAGATTATATAGTCAAGCCGCCGTTTGCTTTTTAAATGGCCGCTCGGTCTCTGGGTCGGCTTCTTGGTTTGGTAGGTCGCACAAGCTGTCATCCAGATAGAGATGGTGCCAAAGCTGTGTTGCCAGCACGCCGGTCAGGCCCATGCTGGCGAAAGTGCTGAGCTTGGCCGCTTCTTTCTTGTCGAAAAGTGAAACGTCGCGCCGGACGGCATCAACGTCGAAGTAGCCGGTCGTCCTTAGCGCTTCCTCGCTCAAGAGCTGTTGCACGAATGGCGGCCGGCTGTTGAGGAACGTTTCGGCCAGTGGGGCGCGGAACATGCCCTTGGGCCGGAACGCCACCTCCTTGGGCAGCATGCGCGCAGCTGCCTGCCGCAGCAGATACTTGTCCTTGGTTAAGCCACGCAGCTTCCATCGCGGATGCAGCCGGGAGGCGAACGCAATCACGTCCTCATCGAGGAATGGATAGCGAGTCTCCACGCTGTTGGCCATGGCAACCCGGTCGCCCTTATGATTCATTAGCAGTCCCGCCAGGTGGATTTTGTAGCCAAAGTAGAGAGACTGGTTGAGAGGCGACCATCGGCGCATGCGTTCCAGGTCAAGCGGCACATCCTCATAGGCGATCTTATCGCCAAGCTGATCTTTCAAGGCTCTGCTGAAATAGCGGTGCCGCGATTGGGAAACGAGGTGATAGAGAAGCATCTGCGCGTGCGCCCGCCCCGCGGTCGCATCGATACGCCGAAGCTCGTCCCTGCTCGTCCCTGGCCCCAGCATCCTGCGGGTTAAGCGGCTTACCGAATCACTCGGACGCAAGCCGGCAAAGTCGAGCCAATAGACGAGATTGCGCACCTTAAACCAGATATAGCCGGCGAAGGCCTCGTCCGAGCCTTCCCCCGTCAGCGCGACTTTGTAACCCTGGTCGTGCACCTCGCGCGCGAGGCACCACAGCGCGGCGCAGGACGTATCGATGACAGGGCAATCGGCGGCCGAAATCAGCTGCGGGTAGGCATCAGTAATGACTTTGTCGTCGCTTCTCAAGATCGTAGGCTGGCTATCGAGGTGGCGCGCGGTGACAAGTGCATCGTCCCGCTCGTCAAGACCGTTCCCGGGCACTTGGATAGTGAAGCTTGGCACTGGGCTGCCCCGCAGCTTCGAGGCACTTGCCAGCACATACGCTGAGTCAACGCCGCCGCTGAGGTACCCGACGACCGGCACGTCGGCGCGCAAGCGGATTTCCACGGCGCGCTGAAACTTGGCTTCGAATTCGTCAGTGAGTTTTTCACTATCCGCCGGGTCTTCCTCCTGGCCAGCATCGGGGAAATCAAGGTCCCAATAGCGCCGCTCGCGGATCTCGGCGGGCTGTGCGTCTTTGCGAAATTCGATCTTCAAGTAGTGGCCTGGAAGCAGCGAGTGCACGCCGTCAAACATCGTGCGCCGCGTGCCCATGGAGAAGAATGTGAAAACGTGATCGATCCCGCGCGGGTCGGCTGCCGCGGCGACTTCGCGGGAGGCCAGAAGTGCCTTGATCTCAGAACCGAATATGAGCCAGTCGCCCTGTTGTGACCAATGCAGCGGACAGATCCCCACGCGATCGCGGGCGAGAAACACGGTGCGCTTGGTAAAGTCGATAAGCACCAGCGCGAATTGACCCTTCAGCTCTTGAAACACGTCCTCACCGTGCTCCTCATAGAGATGCACGATGATTTCGGTATCGGTATGCGTGCGAAACACATGCCCTTTGGCTGAAAGCGCCGCCTTGCGCTCCGGGTAGTCGAACAGCTCGCCGTTGTAGACCACAGCCACGGTGCGATCTTCGTTGAAAATGGGTTGATTGCCATCGCCAAGACCGATGATGCTTAGTCTGCGCGACGCCAGTCCCAGGCCGGGCGCGAACAGGTAGCCTTCATCGTCGGGCCCACGGTGCATCAAGGCGCCGGCCATGCGCTCCACCTTGGCGCGGTTTGGTTCGCGTTTTCCAGTGAGGTCGATAATTCCCGTAATGCCACACATGAGGACTCTTTACACAACCTTGGGTTCGCTCGCTGTTTGTTTGCCAGCGTGCCCAGTTAAACATGTCGTTAGGCGGGCAGCTTAGTGACATTGCTGAGGGAAAATTTCATACACGCTTCATTGCAATAATTGAATTGCCCATTTGGCTAGCTCCGGGTCGAGTTCAACCCAAATACGCAAAGTCTGGCAGCTTGTTTCTGGACAGGCCTGCGGCGCAACGCATCTGGGCGAAATGCACTATCGATGCTGAAGCAGCAATTGAGCCATGAGTTTTCTGCACTCCGGGCAAGGCTATCTCCTCGCTCGCTTGGGTGAGCTTTGATAAGCATCCCGGAAGCGTCAAGAGACGACCTAAGCAGGTGGAGACCTGTGCATTCTCATGCAGGCGGAGGCCCGAAAATGATTGCGGCATTCAATCCGCCCAAGCCGAACGAATTCGACATCGTGTAAGTCAGCTTTTTCTCGCGCCCAACGTTCGGCACATAGTCGAGATCGCATTGGGGATCATTTTCATCGAGGCCGATGGTTGGCGGCATCCACCCGGCCTCCATGGCCTTGAGGCAGGCCACGGCTTCTATCCCTCCAGAAGCACCCATCGGATGGCCATGCATCGACTTAGTGGAGGAAATGCCCATGTTTGCAGCGTGCCTGCCAAATACCTTTTTGATGGCTTTGGTTTCATTGAGATCATTCAAGATCGTCGCCGTGCCATTTGCGTTCAGATAGTCGATGGCGGTGGGCTCCAGTTTCGCGTCATCCAGCGCTCGGCGCATGGCCTCGCTGGTTGCTTCGATGTCCGGATGCACCATGTCCGTGCTGTTGGAGGTTAGGCCGAGGCCGCAGAGTTCCGCCAGCATCTTCGCACCGCGCTCGCTCGCATGGCGCTCAGACTCCAGCACCAGCACGCCAGCGCCCTCTGCCAGCACAATTCCGTCCCGCTTGCGAGCGAAAGGGAAGCAGCCTTGGGCCGATAGCAGGCGCATGGCCTGACAGGCCAGCATGCCACCGTATGTGATCATGCTGTC
>JAUVPN010000272.1 GCA_030598645.1 Hyphomicrobium sp.
CGGTCGGAGAGAAGCTGCGCGCTTGCCAGCATGCCGCGCAAGTCGTGATTGATCTTGCTCACCGCAAGTCCCAGCTGCGCAAGACGCGTCTTTTGCAAAAGCACGTCGGAGAACTGGCGTTGCCTTTCCGCAAGCTCGTGCTCCGCCGTGCCTATCTCATCGAGACGGCCGGATGGCGTGATGATGCGGCTGGAATCTTCTGGGTCTTCCGAGAAGTGAACCATATTACGCGTGATGTGCATCATCGGGCGCACGAGCAGCCGGCTCAAAGCGAAGTAGACGAGCGCTGCCGTCACCAGAGAAATGATGATCGAAATTTCAAGAATGTTGAGTGCATACGACGTCATGGCTTTCTTGAGCGGCGCCTCCGGCATAACGATCTCGACGAGATCATCCGGGTCGTCGCCAATGCTGCCCAGTACGCGGATCGTGCGCCCTTCAGGTGCGAAAAACACGGCGATGGCATCGCCGATCTGCTCCAAACGCAAAGCGACGCCACCCCAAAATCCCTCGGGCTGCTGACGCAGGTCATAGTGGTCATCGATCGTCATCAGCGGATCGACGGGAAGCACCAGCCGGCGCAACCCTCTTCGCCTTGAAGCCACCGCCTTCACTTGGGCCGTGCGCAGCATCTCCATGCGAAGACCCGACGGGACGTCGCCGCCGGGGAATCCCTCAGCCGCCAACGTGGCGAGTCGCGCCGCAATCAGGCGCTCTTCGAGCCAGTTCAGGCGATAGTCCGAGATCGAAGGCACAAAAATGAGTATCTCGGCCAGCATGACAAAGACCGCTGTCAGTAACAGCAGCTTTGCTGGCAGACCGAGTCGGCGCCAGCCCCAGTGCGGCGCCTTGGCCCACTTGCGAAATTGGAGGCGAGTGCCACCGGTCTCGGGCTCAATGCGCCGCGATTGCTCTTTGTTCTCGCGAAGCACGCGGTTCCTCTCAATACCGAGGAAACCCTAGCCGAACTTTGCAAGAAAACCGATAATTTTGCGCAGGGTCGGGCTACTCGGTGCCGTAGCATAATAGCGATATGCGGCACGCTTGTTGATCTCGCTCAGCGTAGGATAGGGCGAAATCCACTCGGTCATGGCCTTGATCTTAAGCTTTTGGGAGATGGCCAGCGACCACATCTGGATGAGTTCGCCGGCCTTGGCGCCCACTATCGTCGCACCCAATATCTTACCGCTCTTGTTAGTAATCACCTTAACGTGGCCGATGGTCTCGAGCTCGGCCTGCGCACGGTCGTTCTCCATATACGGCCAGCGCAACACGTTAATCTTACCCCCCGTTGCCTTGCGGGCTGCTTCTTCGGAAAGACCCACATTCGCAAGCTCCGGGTCGGTATACGTCGTCCAAGGAATGATGTTTGGGTTGACTTTGGCTGGAATGCGAAACAGTGCACGCCGGATTACGATGCCCGCATGGTAGTTAGCGACATGCGTGAATTGGTGCTGGCCTGCCACGTCGCCAATGGCATAAACGCGCCGGTTGGAGGTTCTTAAACCCCTGTTCACCTTGATCCCGCGTTTATCGTAGCGGATGCCGGCCGCCTCCAGGCCGAGTTCTGACGTATTGGTTTTACGGCCAACGGCAATGAGCAGGTGCGTGCCTTCAACCGTGTACTTTTGATCGCCGGAGGCAACGTGCGCCACAACGCGCCCAAGCCCGCCTTCGACACGTTCCACCTTCGAGCTTTCACGGATATCGACCCCCTCGGCAGTCAATTGCTCCAGGACAACCTTGGAAAGCTCGGGGTCGTCGCGGCTTAGCGCCTTCGAACCTTCAAGAACTGTAACGCGCGAACCGAGGCGGCGATGGGCTTGCGACATCTCCATACCGATGGGACCGCCGCCAATCACGATGAGATGATGGAGACGATCGCGATTGTCGAAGATCGTTTCATTGGTGAAGTAGGGCACGCTGTTAAGCCCAGGGACGGGCGGCACGAACGGCGATGACCCAGTGGCGACGACAAAGCGGCGTGCCTTGATACGGCACTCGCCGGCGACAACCGTCGACTTGTCTACGAAGCGGCCCGCAGCCAGGATGACGCGCACGCCTAGGCCCGTAAAGCGTTCCACTGAGTCATTTGGTTCGATCGCCGCAATCACGCTCTTGACGTGATCGTTGACGGCAGCTGGATCGATTTCCGGATTGGCGTCCGCTATCCCAAACTTTGAGGCCGTGCGCATGGCCTGCGCCCGTTTGCCGGCAGCGATAAGGGCCTTTGAGGGCACGCAGCCGTAGTTAAGGCAGTCGCCTCCCATTTTGTGTTTTTCGATGAGAACGACGCGCTGGCCGAAGGCTGCCGCTGCCGCGGCAACAGACAAACCGCCGGAGCCTGCACCTATTACGCAAATATCGGCTTCTATCTGCTCGCTGGGGGCCGCAGCGGCCGCATTGGCATTCGGCGTGGCATCGGGGCGATTAGCTGGCATTGCGCGTGCTCCATTTCTTGTAAGCCACGGGGATGAGGGCGACGATACCTAGAAGCGCAAACGCAACGAGAAGCTCCGTCGTGACGATCGCGCTAGTATCGATTTCATAGGGGCAGGCCGTTTCGGGATCAGCCGGATTCCTGGCTAGACAAGCAGCATAAATTTCGTTCTGCGCCTCTATCACGCTCCCCAGTCCGCTGCCGGCAACGGAGAAGGCGAGCGTACCAGGAATGATGCCGATGGCCGTGCCGAGCACATAGGTGCCAAGCGGCACACCGAGAAGAGCAGGCGCGAGGTTGACGAGCCAAAACGGGAACGCGGGGACCAATCGCAAGAACAAGAGATAGCTCAGTGCGTTTTCTTTGAAGCCGTCGCGTAGCTTCCCGAGCCAAGCTCCAGCTTTGTCAGCAAGCGCCTCACCCAGCGAGGACTTGGCGATGAGAAAGATGATCGTTGCGCCGATGGTGGCCCCGATAACCGTTGAACCGGTACCGGCCAACCACCCGAATAGGAGGCCGCCTGTCACTGTCAACACAAGGCCACCTGGGAGCGAAAGCGCGACCATCGCCACGTAGATGAGCATGTAGATCAGAAGCGCGACGGCAAAGTTGGCGTCGATAAAGTCCTTGAGCCCCTGATAGTTCGTACCGATGGTCTTGAATGAGACGTACTTGTGCCAACCCATTGAAAAGACCAGCACCATGAGGAGCGCAATCGCGATTAGCGGGCCCCAACGGCGCAAGTGGCCCAAAAATGAGCTCTGGCGGGGCGGAATGGTAGGCTCAGTCGGACTATTGGTCATCGATCTTGCTCCGCCGCTCTCTCAGGCAATCCAATCTATTAACAGGTGTGTACGCATGCGACACTTTTCGCGATACTCGGCGCCAGCGCCGCTCTGCAAAACACCTTTCGACGCAGTTGCATATCCGCGAAAAGCTGCCGAGGGCCGCATTGCCGCGTCTTCACCTCACCTTTGCCGGTCCGAGGGCTGGGCCGTAGATTTCCGGGTGGGTTCCGCTCGTTGACTTGAACGAAGCCACCCCGTATAAGCCCCGCAATCTCAAGACTAAGGGCGTGCTGCCAATAGCGACTGCGGTGCTCGACAAGGCCTTATTCGCACCGGGCAGGGGAATTGTAACGTGAAGCGCACATATCAACCGAGCCGGCTTGTCCGTAAGCGCCGTCACGGGTTTCGCAAGCGGATGATGACAAAGGGCGGAA
>JAUVPN010000207.1 GCA_030598645.1 Hyphomicrobium sp.
GACAGCGACGAGATGAAGGGAATGAGCATGATTCCCATCACTCCACCGGCGACCAACGCACTATTCGGAGCTATATCGAAGCCCATGGCTTGACCGAAGTTGCGTATCGCAGGTGACACGGTCAGCACGGCAAAGAATCCGTAAACGACGGTCGGAATACCGGCGAGTATCTCTAGAAGGGGCTTTATAACCGCACGGAACTTGGCCGATGCGTACTCGGTCAAGTAAATTGCCGCGAAAAGTCCGATAGGCGTGGCAACCGCCATGGCGATAAGTGCAATCAAGAGCGTACCAGCGAACACGGGAATGGCGCCGAAGGCTCCGCCTGCCGTTACTTGGTCTTCGCGGATGGCAATCTGGGGCTCCCAATTCAATCCGGTCAAGAAGTCGACGATCGAGACTTTGTCGAAGAAGCGTAGCGATTCATAGAGGAGTGACGCGACAATGCCGAACGTCGTGAGAATGGCAATCAACGAGCAGGCGATCATCAGACCACTCATCACCTTCTCAACAGTGTTCCGCGCCCGGAAACGCGCCGAGATGCGCTGTTGCGCCAGCGCGATCCCGGCAAGCGCGATCGTGATAGCCAGCGCAAACAGCGCCCAATCGGCAATCGTATTCCAGCGGCTGTAGCGCTCAGCTGCGCTTAAGACGAATTCGTCGGACTCGCTGAAGATATTGCCCGCCGCAACTGATTTGATCTGGCTGATGAGCAGATCGAGCTGCCCTTTGCCAAGACCTTCAACGCGGTCTTTGGGCAGGGTTCCAATCAGCAACCAGTCGATGACGGGACCTTGAAAAAGCAGCCACAAAAGCACGAGAACGAATGAGGGGATGCCGACCAGGGCAGCAACGTACCATCCATGATAGCCCGCCAGCGAGTGCATGCGCACATCGCCTGTTGCCCCTACGGCCAGTGCTTTTCTGTGCCCCAGCGCAAATCCCGCCAGGATGAGAAGCAACAGTGCGAGGAAGAGGTAGCTCAGCATGTCTGGTGCGTAATGCTCTTATTGGCGACCATTTACCAGCTTCGAAACAACAAACCAGTGTCAGCCCTGATTGGAGAGGCGCTACGCTGCAAGGTGAAACAGTCAGCGGCACGCCTCTAGGACAAAAGAGTGGAGACCGGACCCAATTACGTTTTTGTCGGATCCGGTCCCTTAAATTCTAAGCTACGCCAACATTCTTAGTTGGTCGACATCGCCTTGCCGTCGAGGGCTGCCTTCTGCGTCGCCTTCAGCTTGGCGTCGTCGAGGACGACAAGACCGCGCTCGGAAAGATACCCGTCGGCACCCATGGCTTCGTCGCTGACATACTCCTTGATGAAGTCCTCCATGCCCTTGATCGCCTTGCGGTGCGGGTTCTTGATGTAGATGTAGAGCGGACGCGAGATCGCATAGTCGCCAGAAGCGATCGTCTCCATCGATGGTTCGGCGCCGCCGATCGAAAGCGGTTGCAGCTTGTCCTGGTTCTCGAACAGGAACGAGTAGCCGAAGATGCCAACCGCGTTTGGATCGGCGTCAAGACGCTGAACGATCAAGTTATCGTTCTCACCGGCCTCGATGAACGGCCCGTCCGTGCGCATTGCTGTGCACTCAGCCTTGTACATCTTCTTAAAAGCTTTCTTGTCGCTCCTCATCTCTTCAGCCTTGGCCTTCCAGTAAGGCAGCTTGCCCTGCTTACAGACGTAGTGGAAGACGAGTTCCACGAAGGCGTCGCGCGTGCCCGACGTCGGGGGCGGACCATAAGCGATGATAGCGACGTCCGGCAGCGACTTGTCGATGTCCGACCACTTCTTGTAGGGGTTCGCAACGAGATTGCCGTCAACCGGCACCTTCGCCGAGAGAGCCTGATAGAGCTGCTCCTTCGTAACATCGATCTTATTGCCCTTACGCGCATTAGCGACAGAGAGGCCGTCATAGCCGAGCAGAATTTCGGTGATGTCCTCGACGCCGTTCTTCTCGCAGAGCGCACGCTCAGACGAGGTCATTGCGCGCGAAGCGCCAGTGATATCAGGGTGCGCTTCACCAATGCCTTGGCAAAAACCCTTCATGCCGCCGCCGGTGCCGGTCGATTCGACGGTCGGTGCAGTGCCGCCTTTCTGAGCGAATTCCTCCGCGACCGCCTGTGTGTATGGGAACACGGTCGACGAACCTACAATCTTGATCTCGCGCGCGGACGCAACGCCAGCGAACGCGATTGTGCTAACGACGGTCGCGGCCAAATAGGCGATGAACCTTGTGCTCACTCTAACCTCCTGATCATAGAAGTGGTTGCGAGAACGAAGCTGATGGAGCTCAAATGGGCTTCCTTTTACCCCCGCCCGGCGCACTTCGCGCCGATAAGCCTCTACTAGACCAGCGCGACTACTCTTTTATGACAGTTTAAAGCATTGAAAAATATGAAAAAAGTGAAGCAAAAAAAGCGGCGCAGCCGAATCCGGTTAGCTGCCCATCCCCAGCTCATCAAAAGTCACGCTAAATGTCGAACCGCCCCCCAATTTGGAGGCAATTTTCATCTCAGCACGGTGGCGGTTGAGGATGTGCTTGACGATCGCGAGACCCAGCCCCGTACCGCCTTTTTCCCGGCTCGAGGCCACGTTGACGCGATAGAAGCGCTCCGTCAGCCGAGGTAAATGCTCACGCGCAATGCCGGGGCCATCGTCGGTGACGCTTACCCAGACTTTTGCGGGCAGCGCCCCCTTGGGCGGGTCGCGCCCAACGCGGACTTGGATCCTGCCGTCCTCGCGTCCGTACTTGATGGCGTTTTGTACAAGATTCTGAATGACCTGCACGATCTCCTCGCGCGCACCACGGATACGGGCAGGGGTCTCGTGGCGGTCAAGCGTGATTTCCGCCTTGGTGACATCGGTCAGCGGCTCAAGCGACTGACAGACATAGGCCGCAGCTTCGTTTAGCTCGACAATGCCGCGTGGCGGCAAGTGAACGCGCATCTCGACGCGGCTCAACGACAGCAAATCATCGATCAGTCGCGTCATCCGCTCCGCCTGACTTGCCATCAACGGCAAGAAGCGCTCGCGCGCACTTGGGTCTTCACGTGCCGGTCCCTGTAGCGTCTCCACGAAACCGCGCAGTGACGCAAGCGGAGTTCGCAGCTCATGGCTAGCGTTAGCGATAAAGTCCGCACGCATTTGTGCCAGCCGGTCTTGCTCTGTCAGATCATGAAAGGTGATGAGTAGAAATGGTGCGGAAAGCGCCGCTGTCCACAACACACGCGAAACGGTTACCGAGACACGACGCTCAACGGGGACGCGCTCGATAAGTTCTACATCAACGCGATCGTCCGAAGCCAGCACACTATCGATGGCGCTGATAAGGTCAGGATTGCGCGTGATCTGACTCATAGTTTGACCCACGCGGATTTTTGGAAACAGTTCGGTGATGAGGCGATTGTGGTGCACCACACAACCTGCGTTATCGAGCGCGAGAACGGCGGCGGGAACCGCATCGATGACAGCCCGCCACCCGTTGCGGTCAAGGTCGCGCACTTGATTAGCTGATGCGACTGACGTAGCAGGCGTCTCGACAAACACAGAAGTATCGAGCGGCCAAAGCGCGGCCGCTGCCAGCAACAAAATAATTGCTCCAAGTGCGGGGACGCTGCCAAGCTGGCCGAGAACGACCAGCAAGGCCATGATGGCGACCCCGGCCGCCAACGGCATCCAGCGGACCTCAAGCTGCCGTCGAACGCTAAGCCACGCTGCGTTGACCCAGGCCTCAAACTCGGCCTTACGCGCCATCCAGCGTCCACCACTTACTGGCGGCCCAAAGGTCATTCTCTGCGCTCTGGTTCGTTGCTGCAAACGAGGAGAATACTCATGCTAGATACCGGTCATCGAAGCCACATTAAAACGTCTTAAACGTTGTGTGTCATAAGTACCCATGAGATCGTTCAGAGCACCACGTACAAATATACCGACATTACTGCGACCACCGGGAGACACCTGTGAAGAATGCAAGCAGCAGCAAGACTCGCAAGACCGCCATGCCTGCTGATTTCGACATTGATAATCCTGCGCTTTCCCAAAAAATTAGCGAAAAGGCCCTCACTTCCGGCGGTTATCCATATTCTGAGAAGCTTAAAGCGAAGGCATACAAAAAGGAGCTCTTGCCCCTTCAATTGGAGCTCTTGAAACTCCAGGAGCACGTCCAAGCCTCCGATGAGCGCCTCGTTGTCATTTTCGAAGGACGCGACACTTCCGGCAAAGGAAGCTGCATCCGCCGCTTCCTGGCACGCCTTAATCCGCGCCACGCGCGTTCCGTCGCCCTGGCCAAACCAACCGAGGCCGAACGCGGCGAATGGTACTTCCAGCGCTATGTAAATCACTTACCAACTGAAGGCGACATTTTGCTTTTCGACCGCTCTTGGTACAACCGAGCCGGCGTTGAACGCGTGATGGAGTTTTGCAACGAAGAGCAAGTCAGCGCTTTTTTAAGAGATGCACCCGAGTTCGAAGCCTTGCTTGTGCGCGATGGTATCCGCCTGTTCAAAATCTTTCTGACTGTTGGCCGCGAAATGCAGCTTCTGCGTTTTCACGAGCGTCGGCACAATCCGTTCAAGCGGTGGAAGATCACCGACATCGATCTCGCTGCAATAGGTAAGTGGGACGACTACACCGAAGCGCAACATGACATGTTTCGCTTTACCCACACGGCTATCTCACCGTGGACGGTGGTGCGCGCCAACGACCAGCGGCGTGCAAGACTGGAGTCGATCCGCTTGGTGTTGTCGGAAATGGTCTACGCGGGCAAGGATGAGAGCGTGGTGGGTAAACCCGACCCTCTGATTGTCGGCTCCGGCCCCGACTTTTTCTATGAGGATTGACCGGCTGCTTCGTGTTAGATGGCTTGCGCGGTTGCGCGCTTATTCCTTGACCTCGACGCTGCACGTCCGTCCATGGCCACTTGCGAATTTTTTCACGGAGACACTAAGTGCCGCGGTTCGAATGATTTCAGCGCACGATGAGGAGCGGGCACTCTAGCGCGCGCGCTAGCGGCCGCAGACTGCCCTCGGCCGGGACAGCAAGGCCACCGTACTGCGCTAGGACAATTCCGGGCCGGCGCTGGTGGAGCGCTTCGGCTAAAGCTGTAGCTTCACCACGTTCCAC
>JAUVPN010000231.1 GCA_030598645.1 Hyphomicrobium sp.
CAAGAAGAAGAGAAAGACGGCTGTCAAGAAGAAGCCAGCTGCGAAGAGGAAGCCAGCTGCGAAGAGGAAGCCAGCTGCGAAGAGGAAGCCAGCTGCGAAGAGGAAGCCAGCTGCGAAGAGGAAGACGGCTACGAAGAAAAAGACGACTGTGAAGAGGAAGCCAGCAAAGAAGAAAAAGAGGAAGTAGTTGGGTTCCCGCTTTGATGGAGTTGCCGTGATGCCAAGCATGGTCTTTGCGGCTTTTGCAACCGTAGCTCTTCTTTGGCCTCTGCCTGCGCTGGCAGCGTCGGTCACAAACCGCGATGATAAGGACTATAAAGTCACGATCATTGAAGGCGAGGCAAAGCAAGACCACGTTCTAAGACCGTCTGCGGTGCTAGAAGGGGTTTGTAAGAAGGGGTGCGTCGTCCGCCTCAACGACAGCGAGAACAACGAGTACAAGTTAGGTGGCTCGGAATTGGTGTCGATTGAAGGCGGTGACCTCTACTACGAGGGGCCGGCCGCAGACGCGGCCTCGGAAGTTGGTGATGCGGGCCAACGATCGGTGCCCATACGGAAGTAGAGGTAGACAAAAACCAGCAGGTTTTGAACGCTCGACTCCCTCGTGGGGTCGGGCGTTCTGCTTCTCAGCGGCGGGCTCCACTGTTGTTTGGGGACGTTGGGAGCGCTGATGCAAACGCGTCGTCGACGCTGCGTGTAGCGCCGAAGTGACGTTCGAAAGCATCGCGCAGCGCGTTATCCACAACTTCCATTGGTACCGGCAAATGAAGGTCGGCAAGGCTGGTGACACCGTGCTCGGTGATGCCGCAGGGGACGATTCCATTATAGTGCGCAAGATTAGGAGCGACGTTGAGGCTGACGCCATGCAGGGTCACCCAATTCGAAACGCGAAGGCCGATCGCTGCAATCTTGTCTTCGGCGTGCGCCTCCTTTTCTGGGCGGCGTACCCATATGCCGACGCGTCCCGGTCGCGTCTCGCCCTTTACGCCCAGTTTTGCGAGGGTATCTATGAGCCAGCTCTCAAGTGCGTGCACGAAGGAGCGCACGTCGCCGCCGCGCTGCTTCAAGTCCAGCATAACGTAAGCGATGCGCTGCCCTGGGCCGTGGTAGGTGACGCGGCCACCTCTTCCGGTTTGATGCAATGGAAAATGTAGCCGGTTGCGCAGATCGCCTGCCTTTGTGCTGGTTCCTGCCGTGTAGAGCGGTGGATGCTCGAGCAGCCAGACAAACTCCGGTGCCAAACCGCGCGCTATGTGTTTGGCGCGCTCAGTCATGGTGCGCACGCTATCCGCGTAGTCGACTGGAACCCGACTGACGGTCCAGTCGACTGGGTCGAGCTCAAGCGATATTCCGCGGCCGTCGAAAGATCTGTGATGCTGCGTCATGGGATCAACGTAGGGTGCTGCCGGTGAGCTGGCTAGGCCTCCGGAAGGAAGTGCCCCCCCCGGCCGAAGACTGAGGCCGCTGGTTGGGGCGGGCTGGCGCAACCGCGGGCGCCCTAGGGGTTGTCCGGCTTGTTACCGCCGACTGAGTTGGCTATATGAGGCGTTCGTTTTCGTCCCTGGCATGCGGTCGTGGCGGAATTGGTAGACGCACTACCTTGAGGGGGTAGCGGGGCAACCCGTGGAGGTTCGAGTCCTCTCGACCGCACCAATTCGGCGAAACGGTCGGCAGGAACGTAGGCAGACCCGCGTGCCCAGGGTGAAAAGGGCCGAAAGCCGATCCAAACTAGTGCAACTTAATTCAGGAGCTAGTCGCCTTAGCGGTGCACGAGAGCTGCTGAGCGCTTCTATGATGTCTCGGTGCCGACCTCGCTCGATTCAGCCGGATGCCGCCGTATTGTACTTAGCCGATCGCCAAGGTGGCGATTTGCTCTCCCGCCCCCCCCGCGTCGGTGGCGGACAGGAAGTGCTGGATGGCTTCTATGGTTTGCTTATCCTTGAGCAATGGTGCGTGGCCCTGGTTTGCAACCGTAATCGATGCGAGTGCCGGGTGGCGGCGGCGCATCATCTCGACCGTTTGTGGTGAAAGGATATCGGAATTCTCGCCGCGAAGGGCTAGCACAGGAACGCGTTTGAGTGCCTCGAATGCTGGCCAAAGTTCAGGCATTGGTCCATCGAGGATAGAGAGCGCATTGCCAAGCGTTGGATCGTAGCCATGGGTGGGCCGGCCATCCTCCTCGTTGTACCATTGCCGGGCCAGCTCCTCCCATTGGTTTTCGCGGATCTCAGGAAAGTGACGGCGGTTGAGATCGCGCACCATCTTTGCGGCATCCGACCATGAGATCGGGAGTGGCATGCGCCCGACGTAGCCGGTGATGCGAGCAAGGCCATCATACTCAATCACTGGGCCGATATCGTTCAAGACAACCGCACCTAAAGAAGTCGGTTGTACGGCCGCCATTAGTGTTGCAATTAGACCCCCGCGAGATGTGCCGATGACGGCTACGCGGTGAAGGCCAGACAGCGTCAGAAAGTCGAGAACATCGAACGTCTCAACCTGGATCGTATAATTGCGCCAGTCGGGATCAAATGCGGAAAGGCCGCGTCCTCGGTAGTCGATCGTATACACGTCCCGCGCGCCGCTTGGATGGTTGCTGAGCGCCGCGGCGAGGTCATGGAAGTCACGTCCATTGCGTGTGAGACCAGGAAGGCAGACTGCAGCTCGTCGCCGAGCGCCGCCTTTGGCTGGATAGTGGCGCGTGTGCAGTCGCAGTCCGTCGCGGGCAGCAAAATAGATGTCTCGGTATGCCTCGCTGTTGGAGGTCATCGGCAGATCCCTCATTGTAGGATGAACCTATATCCTGGGACTCTGCCGCCTACGTGAAACGATATCAATAACGATTGGAGGGTGGCAGGCGGCCTCAGCCGCCTGATTTCGCCGTATTTGTTCTGCCACGGCTTTTTCTGCGGGGAGACGGCACTGAGGCGGCCCTCGCCCTATTCAGATCAGTGTTGATTCGCAAGGCCGTCGCTTCTTTGCCAAGACGGGCGCGATAGACTTGGATGTTGGAGAGCACCTTGGCGACGTAGCGGCGGGTCTCCGTGATTGGAATGCGCTCGATCCAATCTATGGGATCGATCTTGGAGCTGCGCGGGTCACCGAACTCACGAATCCATTGGCGCGTGCGACCCGGGCCGGCGTTATAGCTCGACAAGCCAAGTACGTAGGAGCCAGAAAAATCCCGCAAGCGGTCGGCGACATAGGCCGATGCAATCATTGTGTTGTAGGACGGGTCACTGAGAAGGCGCTTGTGGCTACACCTGATCTTGTAGTCCCGGCAAACGTGCCGGGCCGTTACCTTCATGACCTGCAGAATGCCGCGCGCGCCGGCACCCGATACGATCTGCGTATTAAATTCCGTCTCCTGTCGCGCCAAGCCTAAGAGAAAAGCGGTCTCCGGCGGCGTACGTAGCGGTTTGTAATTGGGCAATGCGTGTACGGGGTAGCTGTAATAAATGAGGTTTTGGCCGCGTGCGACCGCCGCCTTGCCGATGCGCACAGACGTCTGGGTGTCACCAATTTTGTGGGCCAGGTGCGCGACCATCGCGGACCAGGCTTCATTTTCCTCAAGCGTGCGGATGTGATGAAGGAAGATCCGTGCGATCGATCGGCCAACTTTTGACTCGTGCGCGATCGTGGCGGCCTTGACGACGTCAAGCTCATTGAAACGCGAAATCTGCTGTGGTGAGGGCTCGGACGGAGCGGCAATCGGGAAGTTTTTGCGCCCAGGTTCCAACTTCTGAGCGGCGAGTAGCCCGTGGAACGTGTCGCGGTTGCGGGCTGCTGCGCGGTAGGCCTGAATGGCCCCTTTGGGATTTCCCCTGGCCTCTAGCGCACGGCCGAGCCAGTAGTTCGACTTAGCGCGGCCGAGGGGTCCGTCGGCCGACTTGGAGTAAGCGGTAAAGTGTTTTGCGGCCGCGTCAGCATATTTTAGATATCGCAGCGCGATCCAGCCGGCCATAAAACGCTGCTCATTAAGTGGATTCACGCTTAGCGGTCCGGCATCGCGGACGAGTTTGTAAGCGAGCTTCGGCTTTTTAGCTTTTAGTGCCTGGTAGGCCAGCTTCTGCCGCTCGATCCACCACTGATCGAGATTGGCTACGACCTTGGGATCGGTGGGGGCTGCAAGCATGAGCTTGGCGGCCTGAGATGTCTTTTTCGCTCGGCGCAATAACTGGGCTTGGTGAAATATGGCTCCCCAGTCTTTAGAATTAATATTCGTCGCACCCTTAAGTCGAGAAGCTGAAACGCGAGACCGCATGAACACGGCAAGGCGGGCTCTCGCTCGCTTCTGCTCCCGCGCAGAAAGAAGAGGAATGACGCGTTTAGCTCGCGCGACCCGCCATTTGCGGCCACTCTTCCAACGCACGTCGTCGACGAGGAGCCGGTCAAGCCGCCACTTATGATCGCCCTCAGTGAGGAATTTGCCGAAACGGGCCAGGAATCCTCTTTCAAGATCCGCGGGTAGATCGTGTTGACGCCACACATCAGACGCTAAAGTTTTTGCTTCGGCAGTGTCGCCGGTTGCCAAATGGGCGGAGGCGAGTGCAGCGAGACCAGAAGCGCTTTGCGCCTTTCCGTCCTTAAAGTAGCCCTTGATAGCGATCGCGCTGCCACCGTCTAAAAACAG